>DASQGB010000331.1:0-10215 GCA_035632815.1 Burkholderiales bacterium
CGCTCATGGCGTTCCTGAAAACTTTGCCCGAGCTGCCGGTCCCCGACATACAGCTGCTGTTCCACGGCGGGCCGCTCGGCGCGGGTCCCTGGCTCACCCGGCCCTTCGCCGACGGGTTCTCCTGCGTCGTGGTGGTGCTGCGGCCCGAAAGCCGCGGCCGCGTGGAGCTCGCCTCGAGCGATCCGGGCAAGCCGGTGCGCATCCGCCAGAATTTTCTCGCGACGGAGAAGGACTGGAGAACGCTGCGCGCGGGAATCCGCATGGCCCGGGAGATTTCTTCAAAAAAGAATCTACAGAAATTCATCGCGGCGGAACTCGCGCCCGGCGCAGGCAAGACCTCGGACGTCGATCTCGACGCGCACATCCGCGCGACCTCGATCACCGTGCACCATCCTCTGGGCACCTGCAGGATGGGCGATGTGGTCGACGAGGAGCTGAAGGTGCGCGGCACGCAGGGCCTGCGCGTGGTGGACGCGTCGGTGATGCCGGATCTCGTGGGCGGCAACATCAACGCCCCGGTGATGATGATCGCCGAGAAAGCCGCCGATCTGATCCGTGCATAACGCGATCGACGCCGTAGCAGCGTATCCTGCTCAATCAATCAAGGGAGATCGCCTCATGAAAGCCTTCGCGCTACTGGTTTCAATGCTTCTTTTTGCGGGCACTGCGAGCGCCCAGCAGTTCACCATGAAGCTTTCCACCTCCACCAGCGGCGACGCGCTGGTCGAGTGGCTGAACACGCTGAAGAAGGGCGTCGAGGCGAGCTCGGGCGGCAAGATCAAGGTGGAGGTCTATCCCGCCAGCCAGCTCGGTGCGATCCCGCGCACCATCGAGGGGGTCGCGCTCGGCACCATCGAGATGTCGCTCAACGCCTCGGGCTTCTACGAAGGCCTCGAGCCGCGCTTCGGGGTGCTCAACACGCCGGGCCTGTTCGACAGCCTCGAGCACGGCTACGCCGCGATCCACGATCCGGCCATCCAGCAGCGCGTCGCGACCTGGGGCGCAGCCAAGGGCGTCGAGGCCCTGACCCTCCTCGTCCCGAGCCAGTACGCGATCCTCTCGCACAAGGCGGTCAATACGCTCGCCGATCTCAAGGGCCAGAAGATCCGCGTGCCGGGCTCGCCGGTGCAGATCGAGCAGCTCAAGCGCTTCGGCGCGTCGCCGTTGTCGATGGCTTTCGGCGAGGTGGTGCCGGCGCTGCAAAACCGCACCATCGACGGCGTCTGGGTCGGCACGACGCTCTTTACGGCGCTCAAGTTCTACGATATCGCCAAGCCGATGACGCTGCTGCCGTCGCACTGGGCGACCACCGTGCCGCTGGTGAACCGCAACTTCATGAAGTCGCTCGGCTCCCAGCTCGAGAAAATCGTGCGCGACCAAGCGCTGGAGGCCGACAAGCACGTGCTCGGGTGGGCGGCCGCGGACATCAAGCGCTCGGCCGGGATCTGGGAGCAGAACGGCGGCAAACACATCCACTTGCCGCCGGCCGATGCGAGGCGCTTCATCGACGAGTCGCTCGCCGCAACCATGGCGCTGCTGACTGCGACGCCGCAGCAGAAGGAGGACTACCAGGCCTTCGATGCGGCGGCGAAACGCCACCGCAAGTAGCTAGGACGTTCTCGCCCTACTTGGCCGCCGCCCTGACCACGCCCAGCCGGCGGCCGCGCGCCGGCTGCTTCAGGCGCGCCGGGGTCACCAGGTCGCGCACGTAGTTCGGCAGCGCGAACACGCCCTCGTGGGTCTCGCCGTTGTAGTAGCGCAGCTCCTGCAGCCTGCGCGCCTCGATGCGGCGGTCGATCTCGTCGGCGGTGAAGGCCTTGGGATCGAGCTTGTCCGAGCACACCGCCATCGCCCACAGCGAGCCGTAGAGCGGGATGTACATGGTGTACGGCCGCACGATGCGGAACACGCCGTTCAGCCGCTGGGCAAGCTCGGCCACCCGCTCCGGACGCGCCACCGGCGAGCCGATGTGCAGCGTCAGCGCGCCGCCCGGCGCGAGCGCCGCTCGCAGCTGCTGGAAGAACTCGGTCGAATAGAGCGCCTGGGCCGGCCCCATGGGGTCGTTCAGGTCGAGCGCGATGAGGTCGAACTTCTCCTGCGTCTCGCGCACGAACTTCAGCCCGTCCTCGACGAGCACGCGCAGTTTCGGGTTGTCGAACACCCCGTTGTGCACGGCGCGGAAGTGCTCCTTGGCGACTTTGATGACGTCGCCGTCGATCTCGACCATCGTCGCCTGCTCGACGCTCGGGTGCTTCAGCGCCTCCTCCGAGGAGCCGCCGTCGCCGCCGCCGATGATCAGCACCTTCTTCGGCGCCGCGTGCGCGGTGAGCGCGGGGTGGATGAGGTTCTCGTGGTAGACGAACTCCTCCTTCTCGGAGGTCATGTTGAAGCCGTCGAGGCGGAACAGGCGCCCGTACTGCGGCGTCTCGTAAATCGCCAGCTTCTGGAAGCGCGTCTGCCACTCGCCCAGCTGCCGCGACGCCTTGATGTAGAAGCCGGTAGAGTCGTTGAGCGGCTCCATCAGCAGGTGGCCGCCGCGGTCGACCTCGTGGCGCGCGATTTCCCCGGGCTGGAAGTAGCCCACCAGCAGGGCGAACAGCTTCCTCGCCTTGGCGGAGTTGTCGCCGCTGTAGTTGCAGACGTAGACGTCGAGCGTCAGCCCCTGGCGCTCGGGCCAGGTATGGATCGCGAGGTGGGACTCCGCGAGCACGACCGTACCCGTGAAGCCGTGGCCCTCGAACTGGTGGAAGGTCGCGTCCATGGTCGTGAGACCGGACGCCTCCACCATCTCGAGGCATTTGGCGCGGAAGCGCTCGCCGTCCAGAAGGAGCTGCGGATCGCAGCGGCAGCCGGTGAGGTCACCGATGAGATGCAGACCGTTCATAGCCGTACCCTCCAAAATGCGAAGGCGCAGCCTGCGGAGTGCAAGCCACGCCTTACATTCGCGCCTTGCGGCGCACAGCGCTCTTCGATCGCGCTCAACTCGTTCAAAACCTCCTAAACATCGTTCGTTTTGCTGCGTGGATCGATCAATTCCTTGACAACGGCATCGATCAATCTTCGTGCGATCGAGATTTTGCTTGGAAGTTTAGGTAATTGCAATACTTCGAACCAATTAGCTTCTTCGATTTCTCCGTCTTGCGGCTTGATCTCGCCGCTCGCCCAGTCGCAGACGAACGCGATCATCAACGAATGCGGAAACGGCCAGGGCTGGCTCGCGAAGTAGCGCGCGTTGCCAATCCGCACACCGACTTCCTCCGCCACCTCGCGCGCAAGGCACTGCTCGAGCGACTCTCCCGGCTCGACGAAGCCGGCGAGCGCGCTGTACATCCCCTGGGGAAAGTGCGGGCTGCGCGCCAGCAGGATTTGCTTTTCCCTCTTAACCAGGGCCATGACGGCAGGCGCGACTCTGGGGTATGCCGAGAGCTTGCAGGCCGGGCAGACGCGCACCCGCTCGGCCGCGTGGGGCTCGGTGGGCGCGCCGCAGCGGCCGCAGAACTGGTGCGTGCGGTCCCAGTCGATGAGCTGCAGCGCCCGCCCGGCGATCGCGAAGTGCGCGTCGTCGAGCACCGAGAACAGCGTGCGCAGACCTTCCCAGGACATCCCGGCCGGGGCATCGGCCTCCTTGGGGAGCTCTGCCGCCCAGCAATCCGTCCCGCGTAGGCACCCTAAATACAGTGTTCTGGCCGCACTCCCCCCCAACCAATTGTGGTTTTTCTGCAACGGCAGGCGTGCCCAGGCCGGCCGCGCGCGTACCCGCGGGTCGTCGGAGGGCCGCTCCAGGGGCCCGATCTCGACCAGCACCTGGTCGCCGCGGAATACGAACCAGTGGCCTTGGGAGGGGGACTCGCAGTGGACGCGGGGGTCAAAATCGGGCGGGCTGCTGAAGGGAAGCGGCATCATGTGCTGAGTATAATTTGCGCCCTCCCGATGGATTCCCCGGTACTTCCCAAAGCGTCGGACGCCGAGCTGGCCAACTCCATCCGCGCGCTCGCGATGGACGCGGTCGAGGCGGCCAAGTCCGGCCACCCCGGCATGCCGATGGGGATGGCCGAAATCGCCGTGGCGCTGTGGACGCGCCACCTGCGCCACAACCCTGCCAACCCGAAGTGGCCCAACCGCGACCGCTTCGTGCTCTCCAACGGCCACGGCTCGATGCTGCTCTACAGCCTGCTGCACCTCACGGGCTACGAGCTGCCGATCGAGGAGCTGAAGCGCTTCCGCCAGCTTGGGTCCAAGACCCCGGGGCATCCTGAATACGGATATGCCCCAGGGGTGGAAACCACCACCGGGCCGCTCGGCCAGGGCCTAGCCAACGCCGTCGGCATGGCGATCGCCGAAAAAGTGCTGGCGGCGCATTTCAACCGCCCCGGCCTGGACGTCGTCGACCACCACACCTACGTCTTCGCGGGCGATGGCTGCCTGATGGAGGGCATCTCGCACGAGGCCTGCTCGCTCGCGGGCACGCTCGGCCTGGGCAAGCTGATCGCCTTCTACGACGACAACGGCATCTCGATCGACTCCGACAAGGGCGAGATCGGGCAGTGGTACACCGACGACGCGCCCAAGCGCTTCGCCGCCTACGGCTGGCAGGTGATCCCCGGCGTCGACGGCCATGACCTCGACGCAGTGGACCGCGCCATCCGCAAGGCGAAGCGCGAAAAAGGCCGCCCGACGCTGATCTGTTGCAAGACCGTGATCGCCAAAGGCGCCCCGAAGAAGGCGAATACCGGCGCCGCGCACGGCGCACCGCTCGGTGCCGAGGAAGTGGCGGCGACGCGCGCCGCCATCGGCTGGCCGCATGCGCCGTTCGAGGTCCCGCAGCCCGTGCGCGAGGGGTGGGATGCGCGCGAGGCGGGCAAGCGCACGGAACGTAGGTGGAATCTGTTGTTTAAAAAATATTCTGGTCAATACCCGGTCGAAGCAGCGGAATTCACCCGCCGCCAGTCGGGCGCGCTCCCCCACGACTTCGAGCAGAAGGTCAAAGCCCTGGTAGAGGAGGCGAATGCCAAGGCCGAGACCATCGCCACGCGCAAGGCTTCGCAGAACATTTTGGATGCGCTGGTGCCGGCGCTGCCCGAGCTGCTCGGCGGCTCGGCCGACCTCACCGGCTCGAACCTCACCATGGCCAAGGCCTCGAAGGTGATCGGGCCGAAATCGCCGGCCGGCAACTACCTTTTCTACGGGGTGCGCGAATTCGGCATGTGCGCGGTCATGAATGGCATCGCGCTGCACGGCGGGTTCATTCCGTACGGGGGCACTTTTCTCGTCTTCTCGGACTACGCGCGCAACGCGCTGCGCATGGCGGCGATCATCAAAAGCCGGGTCGTGTACGTGTTCACCCACGACTCCATCGGCCTGGGTGAGGACGGGCCGACGCACCAGCCCGTGGAACATGCGGCGAGCTTGAGGCTCATACCTAATATGGACGTCTGGCGCCCCTGCGACACGGTGGAATCGGCGGTTGCCTGGGGGGCGGCCCTGCAGCGCTCGACAGGTCCGACCGCGCTGCTGCTTTCGCGGCAGAACGTCCCTTTCGTAAAGCGCACGACCCTGGAAAACGTCGGCCGCGGCGCCTATGTGCTTACCAACAACCCCGACGCCCGCGCCATCATCATCGCGACCGGCTCCGAGGTTCAGCTGGCCCTCGGCGCGCAGGCGCAGCTGGCGCAGGAGGGGATTCCGGTCCGGGTGGTCTCCATGCCCTCGACTAGCGTTTTCGACCGCCAGCCGCAGGCGTACCGGCAGTCCGTCCTGTCGCCTCAACTGCCCAAAGTGGCGGTCGAGGCGGGGGTGAGCGACTACTGGCGCAAGTACGTCGGCCTCGATGGAGCGGTCGTGGGCCTCGACCGCTTCGGCGAATCGGCGCCCGCGAACGATGTATTCAAACACTTCGGTTTCACACCCGAGAACGTGGCGAAGACAGTCAGGAGCGTACTGAAATGACCATCAAGGTAGCGATCAATGGCTTCGGACGGATCGGGCGCATGGTGCTGCGCGCCCACTATGAAGGCGGCAAGAAGCACGGCCTGCAGTTCGTGGCGGTGAATGACCTGGGCGACGCCGCCACCAACGCCCATCTGCTCAAGTACGACACTGCTCACGGCCCCTTTCCGGCGAGCGTGCGCGTCGACGGCGACAGCATGGTGGTGAATAACGACCGCATCCGCGTGGTCGCGGAACGCGATCCGGCGAAGCTGCCGTGGAAGGCGCTCGGCGTGGAGGTGGTGCTGGAGTGCACCGGCCTTTTCACCAGCAAGGCCAGCGCGGGCGCGCACCTTCAGGCCGGCGCGAAGAAGGTGATCATTTCGGCCCCGGGCGAAAAAGACGTCGACCGCACCATCGTCTTCGGGGTCAACCACAAGTCGCTCAAGCCCTCCGACACGGTGATCTCGAACGCTTCCTGCACCACCAACTGCCTCGCGCCGCTGGTGAAGGCGATCGACGACCGCATCGGGGTGCAGTCGGGGCTGATGAACACCATCCATTCGTTCACCAACGACCAGGTGCTGACGGACGTGTTTCATAAGGATCTGCGGCGCGCCCGCTCGGCGACGCACAACATGATCCCGACCAAGACCGGCGCCGCCGCCGCGGTGGGACTGGTGCTGCCGCACCTCAACGGCAAGCTCGACGGCTTCTCGATCCGCGTGCCGACCATCAACGTCTCGATCGTCGACCTCACCTTCGTCGCGAAGAAGCCCACCACCGTCGAGGAAGTGAACAGGGCGGTGAAACAGGCCGCCGAGTCCGACCTCAAGGGCATCCTCGAGTACAACACCGAGCAGCTGGTGTCCTCGGACTTCAACCACAATCCGGCCAGCTCGATCTTCGACTCGACCCTGACGCGCGTCTCCGACGGCACGCTGGTGAAGGTGTCCTCCTGGTACGACAACGAGTGGGGCTTCTCCAACCGGATGCTCGATGTCGCGGTCGCGTTCGCGGAGGTCCCTGTTGCGCTTGCAAGCGTGAAGTAATGAGGTGAAGTAATGAAGTTCAAGCGCATGTCGGAGCTTGACCTGCGCGGCAAGCGGGTCTTCATCCGCTCGGACCTCAACGTGCCGATCGAGGACGGGCGCATTACCGACGACACGCGCATCCGCGCCTCAGCACCGGCGATCGAGTATGCGCTGCGCCAGGGCGCCGCGGTCATGGTCACCTCTCACCTGGGAAGGCCCAAAGAGGGCGCGCTGAAGCCCGAGGACTCCTTGAAGCCGGTAGCGGAGCGGCTTTCAGAAGTTCTCAAGCTGAAAGTTCCCTTGATCAAGGACTGGGTCGACGGCGTGGACGTCAAGCCGGGGCAGGTCGTCCTGCTCGAGAACGCCCGCGCCAACAAGGGCGAGAAGAACGACGACGAGGCGCTCGCGCGCAAGATCGCCGCGCTGAGCGATGTCTATATCAACGACGCCTTCGGCACCGCGCACCGCGCCGAGGCGACGACGCACGGCGCGGCGCGCTTCGCGCCGGTCGCCGCCGCCGGGCCGCTGATGGCGGCAGAGCTGGATGCATTGGGCAAAGCATTGAGGAAACCGGCGCGGCCGCTCGTCGCGATCGTCGGCGGCTCCAAGGTGTCGACCAAGCTCTCGGTTCTCGCCGAGCTGGCGAAGAAGGTCGACCGCCTGATCGTCGGCGGCGGCATCGCCAACACCTTCCTGCTCGCCGCGGGCAAGCCGATCGGCAAATCGCTTGCCGAGCCCGAGTTCGTCGGCGAAGCCAAAAAGATCATGGCTACCGGCAAGGTTCCTCTGCCTACTGATGTTGTGGTTGAAAATGGAAAAGCAAAAAGCGTCGATGACGTTTCCGCCGACGACATGATCCTGGACATCGGGCCGAAGACGGCTAAAGCCTACGCGGACGAGATCGCGCGTGCCGGAACGGTCGTCTGGAACGGACCGGTGGGCGTGTTCGAGAAGGAGCAGTTCGCCAAAGGGACGCAAGCGATCGCGCGCGCGGTGGCGAAATCGAGCGGGTTCTCCATCGCGGGCGGGGGCGACACCGTCGCCGCCATCAACAAGTTCGGCATTGCCGACAAGATCGACTACATCTCCACCGCGGGCGGCGCTTTTCTCGAGTTCCTCGAGGGCAAGAAGCTTCCTGCCGTCGCGGCGCTGGAAGCGCGCGCGGATGATTGAGCAGCTCGCGCTCGACGCCTCCATCGTTGGCGAAGAGACCGGGCCCGTCGAGCAGACGCTCGATGCGCGCTGGCTGATGGCTTACAGCGCGGGTCTGGGCGAGACCGATGCGCGCTATTACGACACGGCGGCGGCGCAGGGCGTGATCGCCCATCCGCTGTTTCCCGTCTGCTACGAGTGGCCGCTCGCGCAGCCGCTGCGCAAGCTGGCGGCGCTCAAGCCGCTGTTTCCGCGCCTGCTGCACGCGCAGCACGATCTCGCGATCCACCGGCCGTTGCGCGCCGGCGAGACCGTGCGCACGGTGGCGCGCATCGCCGCGGTGGCGCAGCGCCGGCCCGGTGCCTTCGTCGTGTTCCAATTCGAGACCCGCGACGCGATGGGCGAGCTGGTCACGGTTTCGGATTTCGGCGCCCTGTACCGCGGCGTGCGCGTGGAGGGCGCGGACCGGCTCCCCGCCGAGGGACTGGAGGATCCGCCGGCGCATCGCGATGCGCTGCCGAGCGTCGGCGAGATCGCGGTCGCCGCCACCGCGGCGCATGTGTACAGCGAGTGCGCGCGCATCTGGAACCCGATCCATACCGACGTCGCCTATGCGCGCGCGGCGGGATTGCCCGGCATCATCCTGCACGGCACCGCCACGCTCGCGCTGTCGATCTCGCGCGCGCTCCGGGCGCTCGGCGTCGATCCTGCCGGGGTGCGGCGCGTGCGCTGCCGTTTCGCCGGCATGGTGGACATGCCCTCGACGCTCACGGTGCACGCGGCCCTCATTCAGGGAACAGTCCTGTTCGAGACGCGCAATGCACGCGGCGAGCCGGTGATCGCCCGCGGCGGGCTTACCCTGTAGCAGGTTTGCTACACTCAAGCTCTTCATGCAGCGCTCCACCAAGATTGTCGCGACGCTAGGCCCGGCGTCGTCGGATCCCGTCATCCTGGAAAGGATGATTCGCGCCGGCGTCGACGTCGTGCGCCTGAACTTTTCCCATGGCACCGCGCAGGACCACGAGAACCGCGCGAATCTTGTGAAGCAGCTCTCGGCGAAGGTGGGGCGCACGGTCGCCATCATGTGCGACCTGCAAGGGCCGAAGATCCGCGTCCGCAAGTTCAAGGACGGCAAGGTCACGCTCGAGAAGGGACAGCGCTTCGTGCTCGATGCCGGCCTCGCGATCGGCGACGGCGAGCGCGCGGGGCTCGACTACAAGGAGCTGCCGCGCGACGTCGAGCCGGGCGCGGTGCTGCTGCTCGACGACGGCAAGATCGTGCTCGAGGTGACCGACGTGCGCGGGGAGGAAGTGGGCACCCTGGTGCGCCACGGCGGCGTGCTGTCCAACAACAAGGGCATCAACCGCCAGGGCGGCGGGCTCACCGCGCCGGCGCTTACCGGCAAGGACATGGAGGACATCAGGACGGCGGCCAGGATACAGGCCGACTATCTGGCCGTGTCGTTTCCCAAGACCGGCGCCGACATGTACATGGCGCGCGAGCTGATGCGCACCGCCGGCGGCAAGGCTTTTCTGATCGCCAAGATCGAGCGCGCCGAGGCCGTCGGCGAGAGCGCGCTGCTCGACATCATGCGCGGCTCCGACGGCATCATGGTGGCGCGCGGCGATCTGGCGGTCGAAGTCGGCGACGCCTCGGTGCCGGCGCTGCAGAAGAAGATGATTTGCCTCGCGCGCGAGCAGAACAAGCTCACCATCACCGCCACGCAGATGATGGAGTCGATGATCTCGAGCCCGGTGCCGACGCGCGCCGAAGTCTCGGACGTCGCCAACGCGGTCCTCGACGGCACCGACGCGGTGATGCTCTCGGCCGAGACCGCGAGCGGCATGTACCCGGTCGAGGTGATCGAGGCGATGCACCGCATCTGCTACGAGGTCGAGCAGACCCAGCCGATCAACCTCGAGCAGGATTTCCTCCACCGCGTGTTCACGCGCGTCGACCAGTCGATCGCGATGGCGGCCCTCTTCACCGCCTACCACCTCAAGGTGAAGGCGATCGCCTCGCTCACCGAATCGGGATCGACGGCGCTGTGGATGAGCCGCCTGAACGCCGGCGTGCCGATCTACGCCCTGACCTCGCAGACCGC
>DASQGB010000332.1:0-12622 GCA_035632815.1 Burkholderiales bacterium
AGCATCTCGCGCGCCACCGCGCCGCCGCGACGCACATAATCTTCCGAGGTGCGGATGCCGCGGCTGCCGCCGGTCGACATCTCGCCCCAGACGCGCTTGCGCGCGAGGTTCTGCCCCACGGTGATCTGCTCGGTGGAAACCTTCTTCCAGTCGCACTCGAGCTCCTCGGCGACGAGCTGCGCGAGGCCGGTGATGGTGCCCTGCCCCATCTCGGAGCGCGCGATGCGGATGACGCAGCTGTTGTCGGGCTTGACCACGACCCAGGCATTAACCTCCGCACCAATATTATTTTTCGTCTGTGCCGATGCGAAGGGCAGGTTGAAGCCAAGCGCCAGCCCGCCGCCGGCCGCGGCCGCGGAGTGGATGATGAATTTGCGCCGGTCCATGTCAGACCTCCCTCTTCTTCGCGGCGGCCAGATGCACGGCCGCGCGGATGCGCTGGTAGGTGCCGCAGCGGCAGATGTTGGTCATCGCCTCGTCGATGTCCTTGTCGCTGGGCTTCGGGTTCTTCGAGAGCAGCGCCGCCGCCGCCATGATCTGCCCCGACTGGCAGTAGCCGCATTGCGGCACGTCGAGCGAGGCCCAGGCCTGCTGCACCGGATGCGAGGCCTTGCGCGCCAGGCCCTCGATGGTGACGATCTTGTCGCCCGCCTTGACGCTGCCGACCGGGATCGCGCACGAGCGGCGCAGCTCGCCGTTGATGTGCACCGAGCACGCGCCGCATTGCGCGACGCCGCAGCCGTACTTGGTGCCGGTAAGACCGATCTGCTCGCGGATCACCCATAGGAGAGGCGTGTCGGCCTCCACCTGCACGTCGCGAGTCCTGCCGTTGATGTTGAGCTTGGCCATCGCATGCCCTCCTCAGGGAGGGCTACCTTACGCCCGGCGGGGCGCCGAATCAATCACTAGCGCGATCTCGGCTTGCGCAGATTGGGATTGAGCCGGTCGATGTCCGCCTTGACCTGCTCGGGGCTGCGCTCGTAGACGATCTCGCGGCCCATGATCTTGCCGACGTAGGCGTTGCCGTTGCGCGTCGGAACAAGCTGGCACTTCATGCTGTGGATGCCTTCGCCGATGACTACCTCGATGAACTCGGCGCGCTTGTTGAGGACCACCACCTCGATGACCTGGCCGGTTTCCGTCTTTACCTTGATCTTTTCGTCGTTCATCAGAGGAGCTCGTTGAAGAGATACCAGGCATTATCCACGATGCGGTGCCAGAGGCCGCGCTTCGCCCAGGCCGCGGCCTCGATCTCGATGCAATCGGCGCGATCGCGCTCGAAGATCTCCTCCAGCTGCCGGGCGAGGCCGGCGTCGAGGAAGCCCAGCGTGATCTCGTCGTTGGTTTCGAAGGAGCGGTCGTCGAAATTGCTCGAGCCGACCGCGCACCAGACGCCGTCGACGGTCATCACCTTCTGGTGCAGCAGCGTCTTGTGGTATTCGAACAGACGCACCCCGGCCGCCAGCAGCTTGTCGAAGTTTCGATGCGCCGCATGCTGCACCATCTTCATGTCCGAGGCCCCGGACGAGGGCACCATGACACGCACGTCGACGCCGCGCTTGACCGCCTGCGCGAAGGCCTCGATCGCGTCGGGCTCGGGTATGAAGTACGGGTTCTGGATCCACAGGCGCTTCTGCGCGCAGCAGATCACCAGGTGATGCAGGATCTTCACCGCCGGCGCCGAGCCTTCGGGCTTGACGCTCGCGAGATGCACCACCGCGTCTCCCTGCGGCTCCAGCGTGCGGAAGTACTCCTCGCCGATGAAGAGGTCCCCGGTTTCCTCGACCCAGTTCTCGCTGAACGCCGACTGCACCGCGTGGACGATCGGCCCGCGCAGGCGCACTGACAAGTCGCGCACCTGCCCGCGGTCCTCGGCGTTGCCGAGCCAGTCGTCTACGATGCAGTGGCCGCCGACGAAAGCGACGCCGCCGTCGATCACGGTGATCTTGCGGTGGTCGCGCTCGGCCAGCACGCCGATGTTGTTGAGGGTCCAGGTGTGGTACAGGGCGAACTTGCAGCCCGCCTCCTGCATGAGGCGCTGCACCGGCTTGCCCATCTTCTTGCCGCCGTTGGCGTCCACCAGCACGCGCACCTTCACGCCGGCGCGCGCGCGCTCCGCGAGCGCCTCGGCGAGGCGCCGGCCGAGGACGCCGTCCTTCCACAGGAAGGTCTCGAAATGGATCGAGCGCTTCGCCGAGGCGATTTCGGCGAAGAGCGCGTCGAAGAAGGCGCCGTTCTCCAGGATCTCGACCGCGTTGCCCTCGAACGCCATGCCGAGCGACAGGCCGGAAAGCGAAGGGATCAGCCTCTCGAGCGGCAGGTCGGAGCGGATGCCGAGATGCGGATCCTTGTGCCGCTTGATCGACCAGATGGCGAGGCCGAGCAAGGCGATGACCACCAGCAGCAGCGCGACGATGACATACGTCACCGCCGAGTCTTCAGCAGCCAACGCCGGTCATCCGTGGGAAATCGATTTCGAGAAGCCGTTGATCACCACGACGCCGGCGATTATGAGGCCAAGCCCGAGCATTGCCGGCGCGTCCAGCGCCTGCCCGAGATACAGCCAGCCGATGAGCGCGATCAGCACGATGCCCACGCCGGACCAGATGCCGTAGGCCACTGCGACTGGAATCGTTCTCAGGGTAAGCGACAGGAAATAGAACGCGAGAACATACCCGACCACGACGACCGCGGAAGGCACCAGGCGGCTGAAGCCCTCCGTCGCCTTCAGCGCGGAGGTCGCAATCACCTCCGCGACGATCGCAATTCCCAGGTAAAGCCAATTCATTTCGGGTTCAATGCTCTCGCGACTTCCACGCCGATCTGCCGCGTGAAATCCAATACCGCGTCACGCGCGGGTGCCAGCTCGGCTTCCGTGAGGTTGTCGAACTTCGCCGGCGCCGGGTAGCTGCCGATGGGCACCACCGGCATGCGCAGTATCGTGCGCAACGGGTCCCCCTTGGCGAGGTCCGCCAGCGGAGCGAGCAGATAGACATTCAGGCCGTACGCCGCGACGGCGTGGTAGCGCGTGCTGCCGAGGAAGCTGCGCGTATACAGGCCCGAGGCGTTCGCATGGCGCTCCGTGCATGGCCCGCCGGCACATTCGAGCGCCGTCGTGACCCGGGTCTCCTTCAGGGCAATCAAGGCCTTCAAGCCCTTGCGATCGAGAAGATCGCGCACGAGCTGCTCCTTGCCGGGCGCCACCTTCCACTTCTCGCCGTCGGCCACGAGGAGCGTACCGACGCTGGCGTGGCTCATTCCTTCATTTTCGAGATTCACCACCGTGAATCCCGCAGCGGACAGCGCTTTCGACAACGTGTCCGCCGCCGCGGCATCCAGGTTCCAGCGATAGGGGTATTTCTTCTCGAAGTTGTTGAATACGGTCGTGCCGACGTGGGTGTGGAGCGGACCCTCGCCGATGTCGACCAGCAACCCGACGCGATCGCCGCGCTTGGTCTCGACGCTGGGAACGACAGGTTCCGAGGCGCAGCCGGAGAGCACGGCCGTTATCAACGTCAACAGCCCGATGGTTCTTGTCATCATCGCCTCAAGCTTTCGGATCCGGCTAATGCTTCTGCGGCTCGGTCATCGACCAGGTGACTAGGAAGTCCGGGTCCTCGATGACCTCGCCGGTCGACTCCAGGGTATAGCGTCCGGGCTTGGCCGGAACCATCGACTCGAGCGATGGCGGCATGTTCCAGGTCTCGCCTTCCTTTTTTCCCCTGAGGGCGATAAGAATGCCATCCGCGCTGGCGGACTTTATGTCCCCGTGGAGCTGCACCCGCCGCAGCTCATGCCCCTGGGCGTCGAAGTACGTGATGTCGACCAGGATGTACTTTCCGAGATATCCGTCGCCGATGCTCTTGTCGAAATCCGGCTCGGTGCCTTCCCACTCGCTCATGCGGGGATACCTTACGCGCAGGGAGTGACGGACGCAATTCCTTCAATGGCATCTCCGACCTTGATTTCCCCGCCCGCGACGATGCGCGCCCTCAAGCCGCCTCTCCCGACGAAGAACTCCAGCACCTCGCGGTGTGTTCTCCTCGCGAAGAGGCTGCACGGCTCACACAGCTCGAGCCCCTCGAAGACAGCGCCGCCCACCCTGAAGCGCTTGCCCTCGAGATCGTTCAGCCGGATCCCCCGCGTGACGATATTCCGCCGCGGCATGTCGGGCGCGAGGCCAAGACCCGTGGCCTGCGTGAACGCCTCGATGTTCTCCAGCTCGATCAACGTCACCTGCCCCGTATAACGATCGCCGGAAAGTCCCGCGTCCTCCTGCGCTTCAACCGACGACAGCGAAGCCATCGCCGATCCTCGTTTGGGAGCCACAAAAATATGCGCGACCGTCGCCATGGACTATTTGTAAGCCCAGCTTGCGCATGCCAACGTGCCGATGCCCGCACCGTGGAACGACCGTTCCTGTCTGTCACACGCCGCTTTGGTGGCAAACGGACCTAATAGCTGGCGCTGATACCGTTCCTGATCGATCTCCGTGGAATCTCTCAGAAACGCCGAGAACACGAAAAGCTCCGGGTTGGGAGAAGACCGTGGTCCGACCCGTGCGAAAACAGGCAGCGAGGTCTGGGCGCTGTCACAGATCACCCTTTTTGCTCTGGAGAATTCGTCCTTCGTCTCTTCTGACGGCTGTGCCTCAGGCCACCTACCGCCCGTCCTAGGGCACCACTTTCCGATTTGACCTTGCGTATTCCAGTATTGATCGAGCAGCAGCGGCGACACCGCTTGTAGCTGTGCTTCTCGCTCCGAAAGCGGCCGCGGCCTCCTGCGATCTTGGGCATCGGCGGTAGTCAAGACACCGAGCAGCACGATGGTGAGCGCGAACGTAAGCATATCGGTGATCCGGACTCTAACGTCCTGCTGCGCGGTGTGCCAACACCGTGGTTGAACTTGGCGAGGCGCCGACCCGTCCGCACCAACTAAAGTTAGAACTCACCCTACCGGGTTGCTCACGCTTTCGATCTGTCGTTTCACTGACATGGGATCGTCGATTCCTTTGAACACAAAATCGCTGATACCTCGCCCCGTGATCTTCACCGTCCCGAACCCGAATATGCGGCCGAATATGCCTTGGTCAATCTCAACAGTCTCGATGGACGCGAGCTTCATCTCTTCAGTCTTGCGACTGATGATGCCCCTCTTGAGGATCACTCGCTTGTTTGTGACGCCTTGCTCTAAGAACTTTAACCTCAAAAACTCGTATAAGGCGATGAGCCACGTCAGGCCCAGCGTGGGAATCCCAAGGATGATCCAGATCACCATTGGGACCCAAGCGAACCAATGAAGCTTGAAGAGCCCTTCTACCTTCTCGCCAGCGGATAGCGACTCCTCGATGTAGGACACGGGCTCTCCCTGTGCTGTGGATGGCTGTCGAAGTTCTAACGTCCGAACTCAGCGGCGGCCGCTTGCGGCCGTCCGTTGCTGTGAAAGGTTAGAACGCAGCGCGCAAACATTCTTGAGATCCTCGTTGTCGTCGGCTACCCATCCCGTTTTACGCCGCCCGGTGCGTTCTCCGCGTGCTGCTTCGTCTGCGTGTCGTCGGGTTTGTAATCACCGATGACACTTTTCAGGGGACACACTGTGAATGCCGGACATTTCTTGCAGCCGACTGCTAATGCGATTGGGCATAGTGTCATTCTCGATTCCTCCTTGCTCAGCGTTTAGCGCGGGAACCCGTTGGATGCGTTCTAACTAGTATTGGTTGACTTATTAGTTGACGTTTGTGGTCGGTTTGCAAATCGCGAAGATGTAACGAGCGATGCTGTTTCCTCTCTTGGATCAGCACGCTACGCCGTCGAAGACGGCAAAGCAATTGCGCCTGAGCAACGGCGGGCTGAAGCGGAAGCGGTTTCTTATCCCCTTATCCTGCGGCGGGGGCGAAGGCGGTCTTAGGCCTTTACTGCCCGATCGGGAAGTGGGGATTGATCGGGGTCTGACCCCGATTTTTTCGATAGTTCGGCGGGCTGGTGGAGCTCGGCGAGGGCGTCGGCGAGGCGGGGGACGACCTCGTCGACGCCGAGCTGGAGAAGGCGCTCCTTCGGCTTGGCGATGTCGCCGTCGGCGGTCCACAGGCCGACGAGGATCTTGAGGTCGGGGAAGCGCTTGCGCAGGCGCCGCGCGAGGGAGCCGGCGTGGGTGGCGGCGTGCGGCGGGACGGCGGAGATGAAGACGACCTTGCAGCGGTGCTGCTCGAGGGTCTCGGCGATCTCCGAGATCTGCACGGGAGGCGTGATGACGGCGCTGGTTTGCGCCAGCAGGCGCGCGAGCATCAGGGCAGCGAGGTGATCGGCGGCATCGTCGGCGGGGATGATGCAGACACCGGGGGTCTGCCCGGCCGCGATTTCATCCGGGGATTCCAGATCCTCGATGAGGGTGCGCAGGTTCTCGAAGATGTAGCGCTCGCGCGCGGGCTCGAAGCCCGTCTTCCTGCGATCGGTCTCGAACAGGCTGAGCGCCGGGATGAGCACGCTGTCGAAGGTGGCGGCGAGGCCGTTCGCGGCGGCGTGCTTCTCGGCGATGTCGACGGCTTCTTCCTGGTCGAGCGCGATCAGGCGGTGGTAGAAGCGCTCCTCGGGCTCGAGCACCGGCTCGACGCCGAGGAGGACGTTGAGGTAGCCGAGCTCGGGGATGTAGCGCCCCATCACCGCGACGCAGACCGTGAGCGGCGTGGCGAGGAGAAGGCCGATCGGGCCCCACAGCCAGGTCCAGAAGATGGCCGCGAGGATGATGGCGATGGGCGAGAGGCCGGCGCTGCGGCCGTAGAGCCAGGGCTCGGCGCCGTAGACCAGGATCAGCTCGAGCGCGAGGAACACGCCCAGGGTCCAGCCGACCATCGACCAGTCGTCCGAGATGGCGAAGGCGAGCGCGGCGGGCATGGCGACGGCGATCCACACGCCGACGTAGGGAATGAAGCGCAGCACCATCGCGAGCAGTCCCCACAGCGCCGCGTTCGGAATGCCGATGAAATACAGCGCGATGCCGAAGGGAATGCCGAACATGGCATTGACGACGAGCTGCATGTAGAGATACCGGCTCACCCGGGACGACGCTTCGCCCATGGCGCGCGTCATGAGGTTGATGCGCCCGGGGCCGATCAGCGCGATCACGCGCTCGCGCATGTTCTCGCGGTTGAGGAGGAAGAGAATCGTGAAGATGATCACCGCCAGCGCGGTGCCCACCGGCTTCGCGAAAGGCGCGAGGTATTCTGCGAGCGCCTGGTAGGGCGTTGCCGGCGCTTCCATGACCGCGATCGGCGCGCGCTCCGGAGAAGCCTCCTCCTCCAGGTCCTTGATCGCCTCGGCGGCCTGGCCGAGCCTGCCTTCCGACGGCGCGCGCACCGCGCGGATCTTCTCGCTGATGTTTACCCGGTACTCGGGCAGCCTGGCGACCAGCGAGATCGCCTGGTGGCCCGCGACCCACATCACGGCGCCGACCAGCGAGAAGGCGAGGATCACCACGATCAGGGTGGAGGGGATGCGCCCCAGGTGCCAGCCCTCGAGGCGGCGCACCGCGGGCGCAAGCAGGAAGCTGAAGAGGATGGCGAGCGCCAGCGGGACCAGGACGTCCTTGGCGAGGTACAGGATGGCGATGACGACGACGATCGCCAGCACCGAAGTGCCGCGCGGCGTGCTTGCCGCGGCCGGGTACGTCGCCATGGGCCGTGCGCTCAGCTCAGCTCGAGCAGCAGCAGCGAGCGCGCGGTGACCTTGTAGACATGGCCGAAGTCGAAGCGCTCGCCCTCGGGCAGGTCGGGCATGTTGGTGTCCGCCACCAGCGACCAGGCCTCGCCGCCGGTCGCCTCGGGCAGCTTGAACTCGACTACGTCCTGCCAGGCGTTGAAGACGATTAGCACGGTCGCTTCCTGGCCGCGCTGCCTGATGCCGCTCACCGGCGCGCGCCCGTCGAGCAGCATGCCGAAGCTATGCGTGTTCGCAGCGCTCCATTCCGCCTCGCCCATCTCGGCGCCGTCGGGCCGGATCCAGGTCACGTCCTTGACGCCGAGCTCCTCGTTGTACACGCCGGTGAGGAAGCGCTTCTGGCGCAGGATCGGGTACTTGTGGCGCAGCCCGGTGAGCCGCTTGACGAAGGAGATCATGCGCCGCTCGGGGTCCTCGTGCTTCCAGCTCACCCAGCTCAACTCGTTGTCCTGGCAGTAGGCGTTGTTGTTGCCCTGCTGCGTGCGCGCGAACTCGTCGCCCCCGAGCAGCATCGGCGTGCCCTGCGACAGGAGCAGCGTGGCGAGCATGTTCTTCATCTGGCGCTTGCGCAGGCCGTTGATCGCCTCGTCCTCGGTCGGGCCCTCGGTGCCGTGGTTCCACGAGCGGTTGTCCGAGGTGCCGTCCTTGTTGTCCTCGCCGTTGGCCTCGTTGTGCTTGTCGTTGTAGCTGGTGAGATCGTTCAGCGTGAAGCCGTCGTGCGCCGTAATGAAGTTCACGCTCGCCCAGGGCTGGCGGCCGCGGTGGTTGAAGATGTCGGGCGAGCCGCACAGGCGCGGCGCGAGCGCCGCGGCGTTCACCTGCGCGCGCCAGAAGTCGCGCACGGTGTCGCGGTACTTGTCGTTCCACTCCGCCCAGCCCGGCGGGAAGCCGCCGACCTGGTAGCCGCCGGGGCCGCAGTCCCAGGGCTCGGCGATCAGCTTGACGCGCGTCAGCACCGGGTCCTGCAGGACGGCCTTCATGAAGCCGTTGTGGGTGTCGAAGCCGCCCGGCTCGCGCGCGAGGATGGTGCCCAGGTCGAAGCGGAAGCCGTCGACGTGCATGTCCTGCACCCAGTAGCGCAGGCTGTCGCACACCATCTGGATGACTCGCGGGTGCGACAGATTCAGGGTGTTGCCGGTGCCGGTGTCGTTGATGTAATAGCGCTTCTTGTCCGGCATCAGCCGGTAGTAGGAGGCGTTGTCGAGGCCCTTGAACGACAGCGTCGGGCCGCGCTCGTTGCCCTCGGCGGTGTGGTTGTAGACGACATCGATGATCACTTCCAGCCCCGCGTCGTGGAAGCGCGCCACCATCTCCTTGAATTCCTGCAGCGTCTTCGCCGTGTCGGCGGCGTAGCGCGGGTCCGGGGCGAAGAAGCCGATCGAGTTGTAGCCCCAGTAGTTCGCCAGATTTCTTTTCAACAAGAAATCATCATTGATGAACGTGTGAATGGGGAGCAGCTCGACCGTGGTGACGCCGAGCGCCTTGATGTAGTCGATGACCTCCTTGACGGCGAGGCCGCAGAACGTGCCGCGCTCCCTCTCCGGCACGTCGGGGTGCAGCTTGGTGTACCCGCGCACGTGCGCCTCGTAGATGATGGTGCGGTCCCAGGCGACCGGCTTCCACACCTTCTCGCGCTTCCAGTCGAAATCGGGGTCGACCACCACGCACTTGGGCATGAAAGGCGCGCTGTCGCGCTCGTCGAACGACAGGTCGTCTTCGCCCATCTTGTAGCCGAACACCGCCGGGTCCCACTTCAGCTCGCCGATGTGCGCGCGGGCGTAGGGGTCGAGCAGCAGCTTGTGGTGGTTGAAGCGATGGCCTTCGTCGGGCGCGTAGGGGCCGTGCACCCGGTAGCCGTAGATGGTGCCGGGGCCGGTGCCGGGCACGTAGCCGTGGAACATCTCGTCGCGGTATTCGGGCAGCTCGATGCGCTGCGTCTCCTGCTTGCCGGAGGAGTCGAACAGGCACAGCTCGACCTTGGTGGCATGGGCGGAGAAGAGCGAGAAGTTGACGCCTTTGCCGTCCCAGCTGGCGCCGCGGGGAAACGGCTGACCTTCCTTGATCGCGTCTAGCTTCAGCTCGGGGGCGTTCATGTACAGCAGACAATAGTTTGCAAGCGCCGTGCCGCCCATGCGCCGAGCGGCCTACAGCGGCGTATCAAGGCTTGCCGAAAACCGCCCGCAGGTCCTGGAAAGACACCGGCTTGGTGAGGTGCAGGTCGAAGCCGGCGTCGAGCGCGCGCTGGCGGTCCTCTTCCTGGCCGTAGCCGGTCAGCGCGATCAGCTTGACCTTGCGGGCGCCGAGCACCGTGCGCGCCTGCTTCGCCAGCTCGTAGCCGTCCATTCCCGGCAGGCCGATGTCGATCAGCGCCACGTCGGGGGTTTCGGCGTCCAGGCGCGCGAGCCCCTCGCGGCCGTCGGCGGCCCGCGTCACCTGGTGGCCGTCCATCTCGAGCAGCAGGCTCAGGCTGTCACGGGCGTCGGGCTCGTCCTCGATGACCAGCACCTTGCGGGGGGAATGATGTTTCTGGCCTTTCAGGTGCGACTTGACGGCGGGGGCAGGCGAGGACGGGAGGCGAATGCTGAACGTGCTGCCCTTGCCGGGGCCGGCGCTCTCGGCCGAGATCGACCCGCCGTGCAGCGCCGCGAGCCTGCGCACCAGCGCGAGGCCGAGGCCCAGGCCGCCGTGCTGCCGGTCGATCGGCTGCTCGCCCTGCACGAAGGGCTCGAAGAGGCGCGGCAGCAGCTCGGGCCGGATGCCCTGCCCGTCGTCCGCGACGGTAAGCACGGCCGACCCGTCTTCCACGCCGATGCGCACCTCGATGCGGCGAGCGCCGTACTTGAGGGCGTTGTCGAGCAGGTTGTCGACCATCTGGGTGACGCGCGCCGGATCGGCGTTGATCCACGCCGGCTCCCCCGCAAGCTCGATGGCGGCGCGCGTCCCCGGCCGCCGCAGGTGGTCCGACATCACCGCGGAGGCAATCTCTCGCAGGTCGATCGCGCGCGGCTCGAGGTACAGCTTGCCGTAGACCGCCCGCGCGGTGTCGAGCAGATCATCCAGCAGGCGGCGCAGCTGCGCCACCTGGCGGCCGATGATCTCGGCGGCGAAGCGCCGGCCCTCGGCGCCCGCCGAGGGGTGCTGCATCGTCTCGGCGGCGAGCGCGATGGCGCCCAGCGGATTCCTCAGCTCGTGGCTGAGCGCGGCGAGGAAACGGTCCTTCGCCCGGCTGCCCTCCTCGGCCTCGCGCTGGCGCGTCTCGGCGATCGAGCGCGCGAGCCGCTCCTCCTCGCGCCCGCGCATGACGCGGCTGAGCCAGAGCGTGAGCGTCATGGCGAACACGAGCACCGCGAACACCGCGACCGCCCATGCGCGCATCGTGCGCCAGATGGTGCCGAAGGCGGCGGCCTCGCTCAGGTACACCCCGACGCTCCAGTCGGTGAGCTCCGAGCGGCTGAACGCGCGGAAGATCGTGTCGCCCAGCGAATTGAGCGCCTCGCCGAAGCCCTCGCGCTGCTGCCTCAGCGCCTGGAGCGTCTCGGGCAGCACCTGGCGGCCGACGAACTTCTCGGGCTCGGCGCTGCGCGCGATGATGAAGCCGCGGCTGTCGATGAGCACCGCATCCCCGGGATGGGCCCGGCGCGGCTCGCGCACCACGTGCTGGAAATGCTCGGCGGGCAAGGCGATGGTGAGGCAGTACGGCATCTCCCCGCCGCGCAGCACCGGGACGCTGACCCCGACCACGTACTTCCGGGTCACCTGGCCGTGGAACAGGTCCGAATACACCGGCCGGCGCAGCTCGAACGCCTTGCGCAGCCATTCGGCGCCGCCCTGCGGCAGCTCGGCGGCGCCCGGCTTGGGCAGCTTCGCCTCCTGCTCGAACACGTTCGGCAGCGGCGCGCCGTACGGACGCGCGGTATTGAGGAGCTGCTGGCCCGAGGCATCGAACAGCACCGCCGTGGCGCCGGGGCGCGCGGCGATCGCCTTGTTGACGAGCGCATAGAACTCCTCGAAGCGCTTCTCGTCGATCAGCGTCGATTGCGACAGGGTCTGCACGATCGCGAGGCCGATCGCCAGCTCCCGGTCGGCCGCGTCGGCGACCGAGCGCGCGGCGCCGATCAGCGTGGTGCCGAGGCCGCGGCGCTGCTCCTGGTATTCCTTCCACGCGATCCACGACGAGGCGGCGACCAGCGGGACGAGCACCGCCAGCACCAGCCCGATCAGCTGGAAACGAAGCGACGAGGTTTTCGGTTTCAGGAGCAGAGGACGAGGTTCGCGAACTCGATCAGCATCCCCGGCTTGAGATAGGCCGAGAACGCTGCGGCCGTGACGAAGGCGAGCAGCGCAACGCCGAAGGCCTTCAGCATGAATTGCCGTTTCGGGCTCATGCCGCCGCGGCAGCCGCGCGCCGCTCGGCGAGTGGCTTCTCGTTGACCGGCAGGTTGATCAGCGCGGCGAAGACGCTCAGGCCGATCGAGGCGAGAAATGCGCCCGAGTACGAGCCCGTGGTGTCGTAGAGGTGGCCGGCGAGCCAGACGCCGATGAAGCTGCCGATCTGGTGGCCGAAGAACACGATCGAGGCGAGCATCGCCGCATAGCGCATGCCGAAGATCTGCCCGACCAGGCCGTTGGTGAGCGGCACGGTGCCGAGCCAGAGGAGCCCGATGCCGCAGGCGAAGGTGTACAGGACCACTGGCGTCAGCGGCAGGAAAACCAGCATCGCGATCAGGAAGCCGCGAATGGTGTAGATGCCCGAGAGCAGGTATTTCTTGCTGACGCGGCCGCCCAGCCAGCCGGCGCCGAGCGTGCCGACGATGTTGAACAGGCCGATCAGGGCGAGCGCCGTCATGCCGTGCTCCGCCCTGAGCCCGGAGTCGGTGACGAAAGCCGGCAGGTGCACGGTAAGCATGGCG
>DASQGB010000333.1:0-1945 GCA_035632815.1 Burkholderiales bacterium
TATCGGCCTGATCATCTGCATCGCGTCGCTCGTCAATATCGTGCTCGCGCTGCGCGTCCCGGCCGCCCAGAGCAAGACCTTCGTCAAGGTCGGCCAGCTCAAGCTCGTCCTCACCGTGCTGATTCCCACGGCGATCTACGCTGCGCTCGTGACCTGGATCGGGATCTACGTGTCTTCGGTACTGTTCATCGGCTTCTTCATGCGCTGGCTTGGCAAGTATCCCTGGTGGAAGGTGATCGCGGTGAGCGTGGTCACGGTCGTGGTGTTCTACGTGATCTTCGAGATGTGGTTCAAGGTGCCGCTGCCCAAGGGCCCGCTGGAATCGTGGCTCGGACTGAACTGAGCTGAGATGGACGAGATCCAGGCCCTGATGCACGGTTTCGGCGTGGCGCTCACGCCGACCAATATCGCGCTGATGTTCACCGGGGTGATCCTCGGCGTGATCATCGGCGTGCTGCCTGGCCTGGGCGGCGCGAACGGCGTCGCGATCCTGCTGCCGCTCACCTTCGGCATGGCGCAGACGCCCGGCGGCGCGACCTCGGCGATCATCCTGCTTTCCTGCATCTACTGGGGCGCGCTCTTCGGCGGCGCTATCACCTCGATCCTGTTCAACATCCCGGGCGAGCCGTGGTCGGTGGCCACCACCTTCGACGGCTATCCCATGGCGCAGAAGGGCGAGGCGGGCAAGGCGCTCACCGCGGCGTTCACCTCCTCGTTCGTCGGCGCGTTCGTCGCCGTGGTGGTCATCACTTTCCTCTCGCCCGTCGTCGCCGGCTTCGCGCTCGAGTTCGGCCCGCCGGAATTCTTCGCCGTGTACCTGCTCACCTTCTGCGCCTTCGTCGGCACCAGCAAGGAACCGCCGTTCAAGACCATCGCCGCGATGATGCTGGGGTTCGCGCTCGCCGCGGTCGGCACCGACACCGTCACCGGCACGCTGCGCCTGACTTTCGGCTCCATCCACCTTCTCACCGGCTTCGACTTCCTGGTGGCGGTGATCGGGCTCTTCGGCATCGGCGAGATCCTGATCACGCTCGAGGAGGGGCTCGCTTTCCGGGGCGCCAGCGCGAAGATCAACGTGCGCGTGGTGCTCGAGACCTGGAAGGAGCTGCCGCGCTACTGGCTCACCTCGCTGCGCTCTTCCGCCGTCGGCTGCTTCATGGGCATCGTGCCGGGCGGGGCGACGCCGGCCTCGTTCATGAGCTACGGCGTGGCGCGGCGCTTCTCGCCCGACGGCGACAAGTTCGGCAGCGGCAAGGTGGAGGGCGTGGTCGCGCCGGAGACCGCGGCGCACGCCGCGGGCACGGCGGCGCTTCTGCCGATGATCACGCTCGGCGTGCCGGGCTCGCCGACAGCGGCAGTGCTGCTCGGCGGCCTGATGATCTGGGGGCTGCAGCCCGGGCCGCTGCTGTTCATCGAGCAGAAGGACTTCGTCTGGGGCCTGATCGCCAGCATGTACCTCGGCAACATCGCCGGCCTGATCGTGGTCCTCACCTGCGTGCCGCTCTTCGCCGCGATCCTGCGCGTGCCGTTCTCGGTGATCGCGCCGATCATCATGGTGATCTGCGCGATCGGCTCGTTCACCGTCAAGAACGCGATCTTCGACGTCTGGATGATGGTGGTGTTCGGGATGCTCGGCTATCTCTTCAAGAAGCTGCAGTACCCGCTCGCACCGCTGGTGCTCGCGATCGTGCTCGGCGACAACGCCGAATCGTCGTTCCGCCAGGCGATGCTCATGTCGCAGGGCGACCTGTCGATCCTGTTCTCCAAGAAGCTGGTCGGCTTCATGACCAGCCTGGCGCTGCTCCTGCTCTTCTGGCCGCTTATTTCGTGGCTGTTCGGGCGTTTCCGAGCTTCTGCTTCAGGCGCGAGAGGGTCTCGGGAGTGAGGTTGAGGTAGGCGGCGAGCTCCTTCTTCGGGATCCTGCCGGCGAGCTCCGGGTGCTTCC
>DASQGB010000334.1:0-4840 GCA_035632815.1 Burkholderiales bacterium
GACTTGAATCTGATCCTCGCTCATCAACGCCGGCGCGTGTCCGACGCCCTCGAACTCCACCACCTCGAGGTCGGGCTTGCGCTCACGCATCTCCTGCAGCGTCCTCGGCAGCAGGACTTCCGACTGCGCGCCGCGCAGCACCAGCGTCGGGCAGGTCACCTTGCTCCAGACGTTCCACAGGTCGATGCCGCACAGCATATCGGGGCCGATGGGAAACTCGGGATCGATATGACCGTGCAGGCCGTCGCCGATCGCCGGGTCGTAGCGCAGGTAATATTCGGATGCCTGCGCGCCTTCGCCGCGGCTTGCGCTGTGGCGCGCAAGATGGCGCCATTGCTCGTCGGTGAGCGGGCCGAAGGGCGCGCACACGTCTCGTAAATACGCTTCGACTCCGTCGACGCCGTCGAATCGCTTGCCGCGCGTGATGTAGCCCTTCATGCGGAACAGCGCGCTCCACGGAATCAGCGCGCCGACGTCGTTCAGCACCAGGCGCCGGATCGGCGAATTGCGCTTCGCGGCGAGGAACATGCCGATCAGGCCGCCCATCGAAGTGCCCACCCAGTCGAGCTTGGTCAGGCCGTTGCCGCGCAGCCGGTCGAGCCAGCTCGGGCTCGCCGACCCCGTGGCGCGGGCCAGCATGGCCGCCGCGTCGCTCTGGTAGGTGGAGAACGTGTAATTGGACTTGTTCGCCAGCCATTCGCTTTCGCCGCGCCCCGCGACATCCATGCACACGATGCGGCAGTCGGAGGCGAGCGCCGCCGCGAGGTAGTCGAAGTCGCGGCTGTTGCGTGCAAGGCCATGTACGCACACGACAACATGCGGATTTGCTGCATCGCCCCAGTCGGTGTACGCGATACGGTGGAAGCTGCCGTTGGCAAGCGATTGAAAATGTTCTTGTCGCATCGGTCCATCTTAGCGGACATGGTGCACTGCAATAAGGAAGTTCTCCCACGTGAAAGAAGCTAATCCGACACATTCGAAAATCTACAGCGGTAACATGCGGTGACGCTGCAACGCAGGAGACGCGCCATGAAGCTCAAGGACGTACTGGCGGCCAAGGGCCGCCGCTTGGTGACGGTATCGGCCAAGTCGAGTATCGCCGACGCCATCCGCACCATGCACGCCGAAAAGATCGGCGCGGTGCTGGTGCCCGACGCCGAGGGATGTCCGGTCGGCATCTTCACCGAGCGCGACGTTGTGCGCCTGCATGCCAGCGGCGACCGCGACTTCGAAACTCTGGCGGTCGAGGCGCGCATGACATGCAGCATCGTTGCCGGACGGCTGTCGATGTCGGTCGACGAAGCGCTCGGGCTCATGACCGAGCGGCGCTTCCGCCACTTGCCGGTGGTCGAGGACGGCAAGCTGCTCGGGCTGGTGTCGATTGGCGACCTGGTCAAGGTCAGGCTGGAAGAGACCGCGCAAGAGACGCAGGCGCTGCGAGCGTATATCGCTTCCTGAAAACCAGGCACGGCCGGATTCAGGCGCGCTTCTTCTTTTAGCTTGTCCACCTCGGCGCAGGTCGGCGTCCAGACCTCGTTGCCGGGGACTACCACCAACGTTTCCGGCTTGTAGATCGGGAACGGATAGTCGCGCGAGTCCCAGACCTCGCCGACGTAGGAAGGCGCATCGAGCTGGTTCGAGCAGTCGCGAAACTTGAGCTTGCCGCGGCAGGTGTCGACCGTGGCGCCCTTGAGCGCTTTTACCAGCGCCGCGGTCTCGACCGAGCCGGCTTTGCGCGCCGCCTGGTCGAGCGCGTGCAGCGCGTCGTAATGCATGCAGGCCCAGTCGTCGGGATAAGCATCGGGGCCGAGCGCGCGGCGGTCGCGGCGGATATATTGCTGCATCAGCGGCTCGCCGAGGTGTGCGAAGAACGGGCAGCGAGCAAGCCCGATCAGCCCGCGCGGCAGGGTCTTCCGGTGATGCTTCAGCTCGGTCACGGAGATCAGCCCGCCGGGGTAAGGCACCGAGTTGAACAGCGCCCGCTGGTGCGCCTGCTGCAGGAACAGCTCGTGGTCCTTGCCGGCCATCGCGCCGAACAGGAAACTCGGCTTTGACTTGTAAATCGAATTTATCACTGAGGAGAAGTTGGTCTCGCCGAGCCTGACGACGAAGCCGCGCGCCTCGTCGCGCGCTATCTCGCCCTCGGTCACGACCGCGACGCGCTGGTGGTGACGCTCGCGCACGCGGTGCTGCGCGAGGACGCGGGATTCCACGCGGTCCAGATGCTCGAAGCGGGCGTCGGCCAGGCGCGCGACTGGGGCGATGCGCCCGAGGCCCGCTCGATCCTCATCGCGCTCGCGCGCTATCTCGCGGCGCACTCGCCGACCGAGCGCGCCGAGCTGCAGACCGCGACCGTGGCGCGCAAGCTCGCGCGCGGCGAGGCGCTGCACGAAGCGCAAGCTTGATTCGGCCAGCCGACGCTATTGCAGCGCAATACAAGATGTGCAGTGCAATAACGCTCGGCGGGAGTAGAGTTAGCTCAAGGGAGGATTCATCATGCCGCAACGGCCCATCCGCGAAATCATCGAGAACAAGAAACCCGTCACCGCACCGGGCGGGACCAGTGTCGCCGAGGCGGCGCGGCTCATGAAGCAGCATCGCATCGGCGCCATCCTGGTCGTCAAGGGGCACGAGCTGAAGGGCATCTTCACCGAGCGCGATGCGCTGTTTCGCGTCATGGCGACGGGCCGCGACCCGGAAGCGACCACGCTGTCCGAGGTGATGACGCCGAACCCGCGCACCATCGGGCCCGACCGGCCGTTCGGCCACGCGCTGCATCTCATGTACGAAGGCGAATTCCGCCACGTGCCGGTGGTCGAGAACGGCCAGCCGCTCGGCATGGTGTCGGCGCGCGATGCGCTCGAACCGGATCTGGAGGAGTTCATCTCGGATCTCGACACGCGCGCGCGCATCGGCGAGATCATGCGCTAGCTAAGTCGCTAGGTCTGACAAGTCCCTGAAGTAGTCGAGCGCCTTGGGGTTGGCGAGCGCGTCGGTGTTCGCCACCGGCATGTCGTGGACTACCGCGCGCACGGCGAGCTCGACCACCTTGCCGTTCTTGGTGCGCGGGATGTCGGGCACCTGGACGATCTTCGCCGGGACGTGGCGCGGCGAGGCGTGGCGGCGGATGTCGGCGCGGATGCGCTCCTCGAGCGCCGCGTCGAGAGTCTGGTTGTCCTTCAGCTTCACGAACAATACGACCCGCGTGTCGGTCGGCTGGTCAGGCGGCCAGAGCTGGCCGATGGCGACCGATTCCTCGACCGCATCGATGCGCTCCACCACGCGGTAGATCTCCGCGGTGCCGATGCGCACGCCGCCCGGGTTGAGCGTCGCGTCGGAACGGCCGTAGATGATCATCGTGCCGCGCTCGGTGAGCTCGCTCCAGTCGCCGTGGCACCACACGTTGGGGAACTTGTCGAAGTACGCGGCGTGATAGCGCTCGCCGCCGCGGTCGTTCCAGAACCCCAGCGGCATGGAAGGGAACGGCTTGGTGCAGACCAATTCGCCTTTCTTCCCCACCACGGCGTTGCCTTCTTCATCGAAAACCGCCACCGCCATGCCCAGCGAGCGGCACTGCAGCTCGCCGCGGTACACCGGCAGCACCGCGCTCGCGTCGGCGAAGGCACCCATGATGTCGGTGCCGCCCGAGACCGAGGCGAGGCAGACATCCTTCTTCACCGCGTCGTAGACGTAATCGAAGCTTTCCGGTGCGAGCGGCGAGCCAGTCGAGATGATCATGCGCAGGCCGGGCAGGTCGTGCATGTCGCGCGGCCGCAAGCCGCGCTTGGCGATCGCGTCGATGAACTTGGCCGAGGTGCCGAAGTGCGTGATGCGCTCCTTCTGCGCATAGTCGAAGAGAATGCGCCCGTCGCGCGCGAACGGCGAGCCGTCGTAGAGCATGACGGTCGCCTCAGCCAGCAGGCCGCATAGGAGCAGGTTCCACACCACCCAGTTGGTGGTGCAGTAGTAGAAGAAGCGGTCGCCGGGGCGGATGTCGAAATGCAGCTTGAAGGTCTTGAGCGTCTGCAGCAGCGAGCCGCCGGCGCCGTGCACGATGCACTTGGGCTTGCCGGTAGTGCCCGAGGTGAACAGGATGAAGGCCGGGTGGTCGAACGGCATCTGCGCAAAGGCGATGTCGGCCGGGGTGTAGCGCCGCAGCCATTCGTCGAGCGTCACCGCCTTGGGAATGTCCGAGACGTCGACGCGCGCGTCGAGCTGCGCCACGACCACGACTTTCCTCAAGCTCGGCAGCTTCTCGGCGATCTCGCGCACGCGCTCGAGCGAGTCGTGCTCGGCGCCGTTGTAGCGGTAGCCATCGGCGCAGAACAGCACTTTGGGCTCGATCTGCCCGAAGCGCTCGACGACGCCCTCGACGCCGAAGTCCGGCGAGCACGAGGACCAGACGATGCCCTGCGACAGCGCGGCGAGGGCGAGCATCGCGGCTTCCGGGATATTCGGGATGAAGGCCGCAACACGGTCCCCGGCGCGCAGGCCGAGCGCCTGCAGCGCCTGGGCGGCGCGCGACACCTCGCTGTAGAGATCGGCGTACGACATCCTGCGCTGGAAGCCCTGCTCGTCCCACAGCACGAACGCGTCGCCGCGGTCGCCGCGGCGCATCAGGTTCTCGCCGAGGTTGAGCCGCGCCTCCGGGAACCAGCGCGCGCCGGGCATCTTGTCGCCGTCGACCAGCACGGTCGACCCCTTGCGCGAGGCGACTACGCCGCAGGACTCCCACAGGTCGGACCAGAACTCCTCGGGGTTATCGACCGTCCACTGGTAAAACTCGGGATAGCTGCTCGCCTCGAGCCGGCGCTTGCGGATGATCTGGCGCGCGAACTGG
>DASQGB010000335.1:0-5523 GCA_035632815.1 Burkholderiales bacterium
TAGCGGTCGACCGCCTTCCACGACATGTCCTGCGATGCCGCCTCGACCGCGTTCTCGATGATCGCCTTGATCTTCGCCGGCAGCGCGTCGAATTTCGGCTTGTTGAACATGATCTCGAACTGCTCGGCGTTCTGGTGGTAGCTCTGCAGCATGCACACCTTGGAAACGTCGGCAAAGCCAAGCAGGCGGTCCGAAGAGGCGTTGTTGAATTCGGCCGCGTCGAGAAGACCGCGATCCATCGCTGGCACGATCTCGCCGCCGGGCAGCGCGTTCACCGCGGCGCCCATGCCCGTGAACACGTCAATCGAGACACCGACGGTGCGGAACTTGAGGCCCTTGAAGTCGTCGGGCTTGGTAATCGGCTTCTTGAACCAGCCGAGCGGCTGCGTCGGCATCGGGCCGTACGGGAACGAGACGACGTTGGCGCCGATCGAGGCATAGAGCTTGTTCAACAGATCCTTGCCGCCGCCGTACTTGTGCCAGGAGAGAAGCTGGTTCGCGTCCATGCCGAACCCCGGGCCTGAGCCCCACAGCGCGAGCGCGTTCTGCTTGCCGTAGTGGTACACGAGAACGCCGTGTCCGCCGTCGAGCGTGCCCTTGGTGACCGCGTCGAGCAGACCGAACGCCGGGACTACCGCGCCGGCGGGCAGCACCTCGATCTTGAGGTCGCCGCCGGTCATGTCGTTCACCTTCTTGGCGAAGTCGTTGGCGTATTCGTGGAAGATATCTTTCGCCGGCCAAGTGCTCTGCCAGCGCATGCTGATCGGGCCCTGTGCCTTGACGATCATCGGGAAGCCGAGCGTCGCGGCGCCGGTGGCTGCGGCGGCTCCGGTAAGGAATTTGCGGCGCGAAACCGGCGGTTTATCTTGCTGGGTGCTCATTGGGGTACTCCTCCTCTGTAAACGGTGAATGCGGGGTTCAGCCGGCGATTCTAGAACAGTCCGGGCCAGGGTTGTATTCCGCATTGCAAGATACGGCTAGTGCTTTGCCCCGCTTGTCAGTCGGATGCCAGCCGACGAGCGCCATGAACACGGCAAAGCCGACGACATAGGCAAGCGCTACATGCCAGCCGAACCGCAGCCATCTGCCGACCGATCTCGCCTCCGGGTAGGTGTTGGAGATCGCCACTCCAGCCGAAGAGCCGAACCAGATCATCGAGCCGCCGAAGCCCACCGCATAGGCAAGCAGGCCCCAGTCGTAGCCGCCCTGCTTCAGGGCGAGCGCCGTGAGCGGGATGTTGTCGAACACGGCCGAGACGAATCCCAGCCCGAGCGTGGTGTGCCACGAGGCCGCCGGCAGCTTTTCGACCGGCATCATCGAGGCGCAGGTGACCAAGGCCAGGAGAAACACCGAGCCCTTGAAGGCCTCCGGCAGGACATGCCAGGCGTGGCTGCGCAGCCCAGCGGCGAGCAGGATGGCGATCCACACCGCCGCGCCGATTACCGGAAAGTGGTCCAGCACGGCCGGAAATCGCAAGTTGGCAACCACATTGGCGGCGATCGCAGACAGCAGGATGAAGGCGACGATGCCTACCCGTGCCCAGTCGACGCGCACGCCAGCGGGCGCATCCCGCGCGATGGGCGCATGGCGCTGCTGCTGCATCGCAGCCGGTATGCCGCAGACGACCAGGGCAACGCTCGCCGCCACGTAAGCATCCAGCACCGCAAGGGGGCTCACGCCGTCGATCCACATCATGGTGGTCGTCGTGTCGCCGACGACACTCCCTGCGCCGCCTGCGTTCGACGCCGCGACGATTGCTGCGAGGTAGCCGATGTGCACTTTGCCCTTGAAGACGACCCCCGCCATCGTGCCGCCGATCAGGGCCGCTGCGATGTTGTCCAGGAACGAGGACAGCACGAACACCATGACGAGCAGGACAAAGCCGCCCTTCCAGCCATCCGGCAGGAACTTGGGCAGCTCGGCGGGGATGTTGCTGTCCTCGAACTGCTTGGACAGCAGCGCAAAGCCGAGCAGCAGTCCGAGCAGGTTGGCGAGAATCACCCATTCGTGCGCCATGTGCAGCGCGAGACCGCCGAGGCCCGGCCCGGTCTTGAAGCCGGTAAAGGCGAGCTTGTACAGCGTGATCACAGCAAGCCCGGTCAGCGCCACCTGCAGCGTGTAGCGGTGGAACAGCGCGACGCCAAGCAGAGTCAGGGCGAACAGCACGAAATCCATCGGCACGCCGAGAATATTCATTGCCGGGTCAATGCAGCGACTTGATGAGCTCCTCGACCGTCTTCTTGGCGTCGCCGAACACCATCATGGTCTTTTCCATGTAGAAGAGCGGATTGTCGAGCCCGGCGTAGCCCGAGGCCATGCTGCGCTTGTTGACGATCGCGGTGCGCGCCTTGTGCACGTCGAGCACCGGCATGCCGTAGATCGGGCTGCCCTTCTGGTAGGCGAGGGGATTGACCACGTCGTTCGCACCGAGCACCAGGACGACGTCGGTATTGGCGAACTCGCTGTTGATGTCCTCCATCTCGAATACCCGGTCGTAGGGCACCTCGGCCTCGGCGAGCAGCACGTTCATGTGCCCGGGCATGCGCCCGGCGACCGGGTGGATGGCGAACTTGACGCCGACGCCTTTCTCGATAAGCAGGTCGGCCATCTCCTTCACCGCATGCTGCGCGCGCGCCACCGCCAGGCCGTAGCCCGGGACGATGATCACCGTCTCCGCGTTGGCGAGCAGGAACGCGACGTCCTCCGGCGAGCCGCTGCGCACCGTCTTGTCGCCCGTGCCGGCCGCCACCGCGCCTTCGGCCGCCCCGAAGCCGCCGAGGATCACCGAGATGAACGAGCGGTTCATCGCCTTGCACATAATGTAAGACAGGATCGCGCCCGAGGAGCCGACCAGCGAGCCGGCGATGATCAGCATCGCGTTGTTGAGCGAGAAGCCGATGCCCGCCGCCGCCCAGCCCGAATAGCTGTTGAGCATCGAGATGACCACCGGCATGTCGGCGCCGCCGATTGGGATGATGATCAGCACGCCCAGCACGAATGCGATCGCGGTCATCGCGGCGAACGCGCCCCAGGCCGTGCCCTCGGACATGAAGAACGCGGCGCCGAATCCGACCATCACCAGCGCGAGGATCAGGTTGACCCAATGCTGGCCGGGGAACACTACCGGCGCGGACGAGAACAGGCGCAACTGCTTGCCCAGGCCGGCGAGCTTGCCGAAGGCGATCACCGAGCCCGAGAAGGTGAGCGCGCCGACGAAGGTGCCGATAAAGAGCTCGAGCTTGTTCCCCATGGGCAGCGGGTCCGGCACGCCGAAGGCGCTGGGGTTGTTGACCGCCGCGATGGCGATCAGCACTGCCGCCATGCCGACCAGCGAGTGCATCGCCGCGACCAGCTCGGGCATCTGCGTCATCTGCACGCGGCGTGCCACCAGCGCGCCGACCGAGCCGCCGATCAGCATCGCGATGAGGATGAGGTCCACTCGCCCGCGCGCCACCACCGCGATCGTAGTCAGCACGGCGATGGTCATACCGGCGATGCCGAAATAGTTGCCGCGCCGCGCAGTGAGGGGGCTGGACAGGCCCTTCAGCGCGAGGATGAAGCAGACCGACGCCACGAGATACCAGAGCGTTAGCTGGTTTACGGTCATTTTTGTTCGCCCTTGGGGGCTTTTTTGCGGAACATCTTGAGCATGCGCTGTGTGACGAGGAACCCGCCGGCGACGTTCACCGAGGCGAGGGCCACCGCTACCACGCCGAGCCAGGAGCCGAAATCGCTCTCCACCGGCGCGGCGGCGAGGATGGCGCCGACGATGATCACGCTCGAGATCGCGTTGGTGACGCTCATCAGCGGCGTGTGCAGCGCCGGCGTCACGTTCCAGATCACGTGGTAGCCGACGAACACCGCCAGCACGAACACGACCAGGTTGATTACGGTGGGGTCTACGGTTCCGCCCATGGTCAGCCTTTCTTGACAGCCTGGCCGTCGGCGCAGGCCAGCGTGCCGGCAATGATCTCGTCCTCGCGGTCGAGCTTGAACTCGCCGCTCTTCGGGTCGAGCATCAGGGCGAGGAAGTTGTAAAGATTCCGGGCGTAGAGCGCCGAGGCGTCGAACGGCACGGTCGCCGGCAGATTCTCCAGCCCGATCAGCTTTACGCCGTTCTTCACGGTGATCCTGCCGCGCTCGATGCCCTCGACATTGCCGCCCTGCTCCACGGCGAGATCGACGATCACCGCGCCCGGCTTCATTCCGCCGACGGTCTCGGCCTTGATGAGACGCGGCGCCGGCCGGCCGGGAATGAGCGCCGTCGTGATCACCACGTCCGACTGCAGCGCGCGCTGATGCACGACCTCGGCCTGGCGACGCATCCAGTCGGCAGGCATCGGCCGCGCATAGCCGCCCGCGCCCTGCGCGATATCGCGCTCCTCGTCGGTGAGGAAGGGCACGTCGACGAACTTCGCGCCCAGCGACTCGATCTGCTCCTTGACCGCCGGGCGCACGTCGGAAGCTTCTATGACCGCTCCGAGCCGCTTCGCGGTGGCGATGGCCTGCAGCCCGGCGACGCCCGCGCCGAGGATCAGCACGCGCGCCGCCTTCACCGTCCCGGCGGCGGTCATCAGCATGGGAAAGAAGCGGCCGATCTCGGCAGCCGCCAGCAGCACCGCCTTGTAGCCGGCGATATTGGCCTGCGAAGAGAGTACATCCATCGATTGCGCGCGCGAAACGCGCGGCAGCCACTCCATGGCGAAACCGGTCACGCCGCGCCCGGCCAGCGCCTCCAGCCGCGCTGCGTTGAACGGCTCCAGCAGGCCAATCAGAATCGAGCCATTCTTTAGAAGAGGCAACTCGCCGTCTTCCGGCGCGCGAACTTTGAGAACGATGTCGGCGTCGTAGGCTTGCGCCGCAGAGCCCGCCAGCTTCGCCCCGGCGGCTTCGTAGTCGCGGTCCGGGATGCTCGACGCCGTCCCGGCGCCCGCCTGGACGCGCACCTCGTTCTTCGCCGCGAGCTTCTTCACCGTTTCCGGGGTCGCGGCAACACGCGTCTCGCCTGCCCGGATCTCGGCAGGCACGCCGATTTTCATTGATCTTCTCCCTGGGAGCCGGGCCGGGATTCTACCGCGGACCGCGCCGGAGCGAGCGCTCGGCGAGCTCGAACAGCGCGTGCACCGCGAGCGCGAGCGCCGCCGCCGGCAGCGCGCCGGCGAGCAGAACGGCGTGATCGTTCAGCGCCAGGCCCTGCGAGATGCGCTCGCCGAATCCGCCGGCACCGATGAACGCGGCAATAGTCGCGGTGCCGACGTTGATCACCGCGGAGGTCTTCACTCCCGCCATGATGGTAGGCAGCGCGAGGGGTATTTCGATACGAGACAGTATCGTTGCAGGGGCGAGGCCGAGCGCGGTGCCTGCCTGCACCAGGCCGCGCGGCACCTGGACGATCCCGGTGTGCGTGTTGCGCGTGATCGGCAGCAGCGCGTACAGGAACAAGGCGATCAGCGCCGGCCAGACGCCGATCGTTCCGGTAATCGGAATGAGGAAGGCGAGCAAGGCGAGCGAAGGGATGGTCTG
>DASQGB010000336.1:0-1929 GCA_035632815.1 Burkholderiales bacterium
GATCGGGCTGCCGGAGGAGCGCGTGGTGCGCATCGGCGACAAGGGGCAGAAGTACCAGTCGGACAATTTCTGGCAGATGGCCGACACCGGTCCTTGCGGACCGTGCAGCGAGATCTTCTACGACCACGGGCCCGGCGTCGAAGGCGGACCACCCGGATCGCCCGCTGCCGACGGCGACCGCTACATCGAGATCTGGAACCTGGTGTTCATGCAGTTCAATCGGGAGAAAATCGGAGACTCGTTCGAAATGCACCCGCTGCCGCGCCCGTCGGTCGACACCGGCATGGGGCTCGAGCGCATAGCGGCGGTAATGCAGGGGAAGCATTCGAACTACGAGATCGATCTGTTCCAGGACCTCATCAAAGCTGCGGCGCGCGAAACCGGCCAGAAGAATCTGAAGGACCCCTCCCTCAACGTGATCGCGGACCATATCCGGGCCTGCGCGTTCCTCATCGTGGATGGCGTCATCCCCGGCAACGAGGGCCGCGGCTACGTGCTGCGCCGGATCATCCGCCGGGCGATCCGGCATGGCTACAAGCTCGCGCAAAAGAAGCCCTTCTTCCATCGCCTGGTCGAGGACCTCGACCGGGCGATGGGCGATGCCTATCCCGAATTGCGCAATGCGAAGCAAAAAGTCGCGGATGTCTTGAGGCAGGAGGAAGAGCGTTTTGCCGAGACGCTGGAGAACGGCATGAGCGTGCTCGAATCGGCGCTTGCCTCCGGAGAGAAGCTGCTCGACGGCGAGACTGTTTTTCGCCTGTACGACACCTTCGGCTTCCCGGTGGACCTCACCGCCGACATCTGCCGCGAGCGCGGCGTGCGCATCGACATGGCCGGGTTCGAGGCGGCGATGGACGAGCAGCGCGCACGCGCCCGCGCGGCCTCGCGCTTCTCGATGGCGAGCGGCCTCGAGTACTCCGGCGGCAAGACCGAGTTTCACGGCTACGACACGCTGATGCTGCGTGCGAAGGTCACTGCGCTGTACCGGGAAGGCACGCAGGTTGCGGAGCTGCGCGGCGGCGATAAGGGGGTAGTGGTGCTCGACCGCACCCCGTTTTACGCCGAGTCCGGCGGCCAGGTCGGCGACCGCGGCGAGCTCGCCGGGCCCGCCGGCACCTTCGCGGTCAACGACACGCAGAGGATCCAGGCCGAGGTGTTCGGCCACCACGGCAGCCAGAAGGTCGGCGTGCTGCGCGTCGGCGACACGGTCAACGCGCAGGTCGACATGGCCGCGCGCCAGCGCACGATGTGGAATCACTCCGCCACGCACCTGATGCACGCGGCGCTGCGTCAGGTGCTCGGCAAGCACGTCGAGCAGAAGGGCTCGCTGGTCGACGCCGAGCGCACGCGCTTCGATTTTTCGCACGGCAAGCCGGTTTCGGCGGAAGAGCTGCGCAAAATCGAGGCGCTGGTGAACGAGGCGATCCAGCGCAATCATGAGGTCAGCGCGCGCATCATGAAGTACGACGACGCGATCCGCGCGGGCGCGCTCGCCTTCTTCGGCGACAAGTACGGCGACGAAGTTCGCGTTCTGGCGATGGGCGACTTCTCGACCGAGCTGTGCGGCGGCACGCATGTCAGGCGCACCGGCGACATCGGTTTGTTCAAGATCGTGTCGGAGTCGGGCGTGGCCGCCGGCGTGCGGCGCATCGAGGCGCTGACCGGCGAGAGCGCGCTCGCCTGGGTGCAGCAGCAGGAGGCGACGCTCGCGCAGGCCGCCGCGGTGATCAAGGCGCCGGCAGCCGAACTTCCCTTGAAATTGCAGCAAGTCTTGGAGAACGTCCGCAACCTGGAGCGCGAGCTCGGGCGGCTGAAGTCCAAGCTCGCGTCGAGCCAGGGCGACGACCTCGCTGCGCAGGCGGTCGACGTCAAGGGCTCCAAGGTACTCGCTGCCACGCTGGACGGCGCGGATGCGAAGACGCTGCGCGA
>DASQGB010000337.1:0-14577 GCA_035632815.1 Burkholderiales bacterium
ACCAGCAGCACGAGGAGCAGCCCGAACAGGATGAGGCCGACCTCGAGGGGGCTCATCAGACCGTCTCGGAAAAGTCGCCCGCGGCGCGGCGCGCTTCCTCGGCCGCCTGGTACGCCGGTTTCTTCTTTCTAATAACGGAAATCAATTCGTCCAGCACGGCGATGAAAAAAATGCTCACGCCGAGCACCAGGCTCATCTGCGGGATCCAGATCGGCAGCTTGATGAGGCCCTGCGCCACCTCGTTGAATTGCCAGCTCTGGTAGACGAAGCGCGTGACCGCCCAGACCATGTAGCCGACGAACGCCGTGGCGATGCCGAGCGAGGCGAGCTCGGCGAACCAGCGTGCGCGCGCGCCGAGCATGTCGATCCAAAGGCCCACGCGCACCAGCTCGCCGTGGCGGAAGGTATGGCCGAGGGCGAAGTACGCGGTCGCGGCGCACAGCCAGGCGACGATGTCGTCGGCGCCGCGCACCAGGACGCCCGCCTCGCGTCCAAGCGCCTGCGCGAGCATCATCACGCAGATGCAGGCGAGGCAGACCGCCGCCATCGCGCCGCTCGCGGCGTAGAGGCGGTCGAGGAACCGCCTCACCGGAGACGCTTATTTCCCGCGGTAGGCTTTGAGGATCGCCGGACCGTCGGGCCCGGCGGCTTTTTCCCACTCCTGCGCCATCTGCTCGCCGATCTTGGCGAAGGCGGCCTTCATGGCGGCGTCTGGATCGCGCACGCTCATGCCGTTCTTGGCGAGGGTCTCGTTGCCTTCCTGCTCGCGCGCCTTCGACATGTCCCAGCCGCGCTTCTCGGCGCTCTGCGCCGCTTTCACGAGCGCATCCTGCTGCTCCTTGGGCAGCCGGGCGAAGCCGCGCTGGTTCACCACCACCGCATTCTTGGGATGCATGGCGCTCGTCTTATAGTAGTTCTTGACGAATTCCCAGGCCTTGGTGGAAGTGCCGGTGGCCGACGAGGTGATCATCGCGTGCACCGCGCCGGTGGCGAACATCTGCGGCACCTCGGGCACCTGGATCACGGTCGGGCTCGCGCCGAGCAGCTCGGCGAGACGCGCCGTCATCGGGCTGTAGGTGCGGAACTTGGTGCCCTTCAGGTCGCCGACGCTCTTCAGCGGCTCCTTGGTATAGATGCCCTGGCCGGGCCAGGCCACCGAGTACAGCAACTTGAGGCCGCGGCCCTCGAGCTTCTTCTCGAGCAGCGGCTTCTGCGCCTGGTACAGCTTCCACGCGGCGTCGTAGCCCGCGGCGAGGAACGGGACGTTGTCGGCGTTGAACACCGGCTCCTCGTTGCCGAACTGGCCGAGCAGGAACTCGGCGATGTTGACCTGGCCGGTCGACACCGCGCGCATGATGTCGGGGTGCTTGATGAGCGAGCCGTTCGAGTGCACCACGATCTCGAGCTTGCCGTCGCTCGCCTTCTGCGCGTCCTCGACGAACTGCTTCACGTTGCGGGTGTGGAATTCGCCATCCGAGTACGGCGTGGGCATGTCCCACTTGGTCTGCGCCTGCGCGGCGCCGAAAGCGAAGACGAACAGCAATGCGCTGCGGGCAATCATCGGACTCTCCTTCTCCTGGAAGCCGGAATATTAGTTCAAAAAAGCTCCTTAACTACCAAATCAGCCAGTGCGAGGCTGGAGGTGAGGCCGGGCGACTCGATGCCGAACAGGTTCACCAGGCCGCCGAGGCCATGCGCGCTCGGTCCCTGGATCGCGAAGTCGGGCGCCGGCTCGCCGGGGCCGGCGGTCTTCGGCCGGATGCCGGCGTATCCGGGCAGCAGCGCGCCGTCGGGCAGTCCGGGCCAGTAGCGGCGGATCGCCGCATAGAAGCGCTCGGCGCGGCGCGGATCGACGTCATAGGCAATGCGCTCGATCCACTCCACGTCCGGCCCGAAACGCGCCTGCCCGGCGAGGTCGAGCGTGACGTGCACGCCCAGCCCGCCCGGCTCCGGCACCGGGTAGATGAGGCGCGTGAACGGCGAGCGGCGCGCGAGCGAGTAGTAGTTGCCCTTCGCATAGAGCTCGCGCGGGGCGAGGTTTTCCGGGTATCCCTGAATTTTTTTTGCAGTTGTTGGAGCCCGCAACCCGGCGCTGTTCACCAGCACGGAAGTAAAAACCGGCTCGGAACCTCCCACCTCGAGCTCGAACCCGCCGGCGCGCACCGCCGCCGCCTTCAAAGGACTCTTCAGCGCGAGCATCGCGCCGTGATCCTCGGCGTCGCCCAGGTAGGCGAGCATCAGCGCATGGCTGTCGATGATGCCGGTGGAGGGCGAATGCAGCGCGCCGACGCAGTGCAGCTCGGGCTCCATGGCGAGCGCCTGGCTGCGGCTCAGCGGCACCACGTCGGTGACGCCGTTGGCATGGGCTTTTTTTTCAATCTCCTCCAATTCCCCCAATTGCTTTTCGTCGGCGGCGACAATCAGCTTCCCGCAGCGCCGGTGCGGCACGCCGTGCGCGGCGCAGTACTCGTACAGCAGCGCCTTCCCCGCCACGCAGCTGCGCGCCTTGAGCGAGCCCTTCGGATAGTAGATGCCGGCGTGGATCACCTCCGAGTTGCGCGAGCTGGTGTGCGTGCCGATGGCGTCCTCGGCCTCGAGGATCACCACCTCGCGCCCGGCCATCGCCAGCGCGCGCGCCACCGCCAGTCCCACGACGCCGGCGCCGATCACCACCGCATCAAGCTTTTCCACGAACCAGGTATCTCTCGAAGAGGTACGCCCCGAGGCCGGCCACGGCGGCAACGCTCGCCATCGGGCGCGAGGTGCCGTCGAACGCGGCGCCGAGCGCGGTGCTCACGATCGCGCCCGCGAAAAAGCCGATCGCTCCGAGGAGCGAAGAGGCGGCGCCGGCGGTGCTCGGGAAGGGCGACAGGGCGAGGGCGGTGGCGGTAGGCACGATCAGCGCGGTGCCGAACAGGAACACCATGAACGGCAGCACGACGGCGAGCCAGTGCGACACGCCGCCCCATGCCAGCGCCGCCGCAGCCGCGCCGGCGCCGAGCGACAGCGCCGCGCCCGCGCGCAGCATGCGCTCGATGCCCAGGCGCAGCACCAGCCGGCTGGTCGCCCAGGCGCCGGCGATCTGCCCGAGCATCACGCCGGCGAACATCCATCCGTACGCGCCGATCGACACGCCCGAGCCGCGCACCAGCGTGAACGCCGAGTTGCTGACCCAGGCGAGCACGCCCATCTGGCAGCACAGGAACAGCAGGAAGGGCGAGGTAAAGCGCCGCTCGACGAGGATCGAGGCGAGCGTTCGGGCAATGTCCGCGGGGTGCGCCGAGCGCCGCTTCGCCGGCGCGGTCTCGGCAAGGCCTGCGGCGACCGCCCCCAGCAAAACCGCCGCCACCGCCGCCATGGCCCAGAACACCGCCCGCCAGCCCGACGACCAGACCAGCAGCGCGCCGGCGAGCGGCGCGGCGATCGGGACGATGCTGAACACGATGGTCATGCGCGCGAGCAGGCGCGCGGCCTGCTCGTTGGCGTGCAGGTCGCGCACCACCGAGCGCGCGATGACCACGCCGCCCGACATGCCCAGGCCCTGCGCGAGGCGCGCTGCCGTGACCGCGGCGACCGATTCCATCAGGCTGGCGGCTACCGATGACATGAACATGATCAACAAGCCAAAAAGCAGGATGGGCTTGCGCCCATAGCGGTCCGACAGCGGGCCCCACAGCAGCTGGCCGCAGGCGAGGCCGATGAAATACGCGGTGAGCGTCAGCTGCACCGCGCTCACCGAAGCCGAGAGCGATTGCGAGACGTCGGGCAGCGCCGGCACGTAGAGATCGGTGCCGAGCGCGGACAGCGCGATCAGCACCCCGAGGAGCACGGTCAGCGCCGCGGAAGTGTCCTTGTTATTCAAGATAGGATGTGAATTCTAATGAAGTGGCAATTCTGGATCGATCGCGGCGGCACCTTCACGGACATCGTGGCACGCCGCCCCGACGGCTCGATCGCCACGCACAAGCTGCTGTCCGAGAACCCCGAGCGATACAGGGATGCCGCCCTGGCGGGCATTCGAAGAATGCTCGAGGTGAAAGACGCCGATCCCATCCCGGCCCATTCGATCGACTGCGTCAAGATGGGAACCACGGTTGCGACCAACGCGCTGCTCGAGCGCAAGGGCGAGCCGACGGTGCTCGCCATCACGCGCGGCTTCCGCGACGCGCTGCGCATCGCCTACCAGAACCGGCCGCGCATCTTCGACCGCCACATCGTCCTTCCCGAGATGCTGTACTCGAAGGTGCTCGAGGTGGAGGAGCGCGTCGGGGCGCACGGAGACGTTTTGCGGCCTTTGAATACTCGCCAGACGTTGGAAAACTTGAAAGCAGCTCATGCAGAAGGCTTCCGCTCGGTGGCCATCGTGCTCATGCACGGCTACCGCTATTCGGATCACGAAGCGCAGGCCGCCGCTCTCGCCCGCGAGGCCGGATTCACGCAGATCTCGGTATCGCACAAGGTCAGTCCGCTGATGAAGCTGGTCGGGCGCGGCGATACCACCGTCGTCGACGCCTATCTCTCGCCGATCCTGGGCCGCTATGTCGCGCAGGTGGCGAGCGAGCTCGAAGGGGTGCGGCTGCTGTTCATGCAGTCGAACGGGGGCTTGAGCGACGCGCGCCGCTTCCAGGGAAAGGACGCGATCCTCTCCGGGCCCGCGGGCGGCATCGTCGGCGCGGTGCGCACCTCGCAGATGGCCGGCCTCGAGCGCATCATCGGCTTCGACATGGGCGGCACCTCGACCGACGTCTCGCACTACGCCGGCGAGCTCGAGCGCGAGCTCGAGACCCGCGTCGCCGGCGTGCGCATGCGCTCGCCGATGATGAGCATCCATACGGTGGCCGCCGGCGGCGGCTCGATCCTGCACTTCGACGGCGCGCGCTACCGCGTCGGCCCGGACTCGGCCGGCGCCGCTCCGGGACCCGCGAGCTACCGCCGCGGCGGGCCGCTTACGGTCACCGACGCCAACGTGATGCTCGGCAAGATCCAGCCCGATCATTTCCCGCGGCTCTTCGGCAAGGCAGGCGATGAGCGCCTGGATGCCGCGGTGGTGCAAAGCGAGTTCGCCCGACTGACAGGACGGATCGGCGACGGCCGCTCGCCCGAGCAGGTTGCCGAAGGCTTCATCGAGATCGCGGTCGGCAACATGGCGAACGCCATCAAGCACATCTCGGTGCAGCGCGGTCACGACGTCACCGCTTATGCGCTGTGCTGCTTTGGCGGCGCGGCAGGGCAGCATGCCTGCCTGGTCGCCGACGCGCTGGGCATGACGCGCGTGTTCATCCATCCCTATGCCGGCGTGCTGTCGGCCTACGGCATGGGCCTCGCCGACCAGTCGGCGATGCGCCAGCGTTCCCTGGAAATGCTTCTGGATGAAAAATCCTTGCATGAGATACAGGATGCAGGCGAAGCGCTCGGCATCGAGGCACGCGACGAGCTCGTTGCCCAGGGAGTTGCAGCCGCGAAAATCCAGACTGCAAAAAGGGCGCATCTCAAGTATGAAGGCACCGACACCGCGCTCGCGGTGCCGCTCGGGCCGGCCGAGCGGATGACGGCGCAGTTCGAGACCGCCTATCGCAAGCAGTTCTCCTTCCTCATGCCGGGCAAGCCGCTGATCGTCGAGGCCGTGTCGGCCGAGGCGACTGCGTCGGAGGAAACGCCGCGAGAAAGTCCCGTCGATAAAAAAGAAAAAGCCGTATCCGCTCAGACCGTGCGCATGTTCACCGCAGGCAGCTGGCACGAAACGCCGCTGTACCGCCGCGACGACCTGGGGCCGGGGGCCCGCATCGACGGCCCGGCGATCATCGCCGAGGCGAACGCGACGACCGTGGTCGAGCCCGAGTGGCGCGCCACCGTCACGCCGCTGAATCACCTGCTGATCGAAAGACGCAAGTCCAAGGCGCGGCTGTCGGCGCTGGGCACCGCGGTCGACCCGGTGAGACTGGAGATCTTCAATAACCTGTTCATGTCGATCGCCGAGCAGATGGGGCTGCGGCTGCAGAACACCGCCTACTCGGTGAACATCAAGGAAAGGCTCGACTTTTCCTGCGCCATCTTCGACGCCGCGGGCAACCTGATCGCCAACGCGCCGCACATGCCGGTGCACCTGGGCTCGATGGGCGAGTCGATCAAGACCGTGATCCGCCTCAATGCCGGGAAGATGAAGCCGGGCGACGTCTACGTGCTGAACGCGCCGTACAACGGCGGCACGCATCTGCCGGACGTCACGGTGATAACTCCAGTGTGGAAAAACCAGGAGCAAGAGGTATCCAGAAACGAAATCCTGTTTTATGTCGGATCCCGCGGCCATCACGCGGACATCGGCGGCATCACCCCCGGGTCGATGCCGCCGGGCTCCAGGGTGGTCGAGGAGGAGGGCGTGCTGATCGACAACTTCCTGCTGGTCGAGGAAGGGCGCTTTCGCGAGAAGGAGACCACCGCGCTGCTGAGCTCGGGCGAGTACCCCGTGCGCAACGTGCAGCAGAATATCGCCGACCTGCGCGCGCAAGTCGCGGCCAACGAGAAGGGCGTGCAGGAGCTGCGGCGCATGGTGGAGCATTTCGGCCTCGACGTGGTCCGCGCCTACATGCGGCATGTGCAGGACAACGCCGAGGAATCGGTGCGACGCGTCATCGGTGTGCTGAAGGATGGCGAATTCACGTTTCCCCTCGACAACGGAGCCGTCATCGAGGTGAAAATAAAAATCGGCGCCGACCGCAGGAGCGCGGCCATCGACTTCAGCGGCAGCTCGGCGCAGCTGCCGAACAACTTCAACGCGCCGGCGTCGGTGTGCATGGCGGCGGTGCTGTACGTGTTCCGCACCCTCGTCGACGACGACATCCCGCTCAATGCCGGCTGCCTCAAGCCGCTCGAGGTGACGATTCCCGACGGCTGCATGCTGCGGCCGCACTACCCTGCGGCGGTGGTGGCGGGCAACGTCGAGACCTCGCAATGCATCACCGACGCGCTCTACGGCGCGCTCGGCGTGCTCGCCGCTTCGCAGGGCACGATGAACAATTTCACTTTCGGCAACGCGCGCTACCAGTACTACGAAACCGTCGCCGGCGGCTCGGGCGCCGGAGCGGGCTTCGACGGCGCCGACGTGGTGCAGACGCACATGACCAACTCGCGGCTGACCGATCCGGAGGTGCTCGAATGGCGCTTCCCGGTGCTCTTGGAGAGCTTCGAGATCCGCCACGGCTCGGGCGGCCGCGGCCGCTGGCGCGGCGGCCATGGCGCGGTGCGGCGCATGAGGTTCCTCGAGCCGATGACGGCGGCGATACTCTCCGGGCATCGCCTCGTGCGGCCGCACGGCATGGCGGGCGGCGAGCCGGGACTTCCCGGCAGGAACTATGTGATCCGGGCCGACGGCAGCCGCGCCGACCTCGGCCCTTTCGATCAGACCGAGATGGCCGCGGGCGATGTGTTCGTCATCGAGACACCCGGCGGAGGCGGGTACGGCGAGCCGGTCTGAATATAATAGACGCACAAGAAATGAACTCGACCGCCATCTACTCGAAGTCCGGAAAGGGAGTCCAGGAAGCGGCGGGCAAGACCAGCCTGCTCAAGCGCCCCGACCGCGCCGTGCTGGCGGCGATCGACGGCCGGGCGACGCTCGCCGACGTGGCGGAGAAGGTCGGCAAGCCCTTCGACCCCGGCTTCCAGCAGCTCATCACCCAGCTAGACAAGGACGGCTTCATCCGCGAGGTGTCGCCGGGCACCGCCAGCGCCAAGGCGGCGCCCGCCGCCGCCGCGGCCAAGCCGGCGCCCGCGGCGGCGAAGCCCGCGGCCAAGGCGCCGGCGGATCCGGCGTCGGACCTCGACTTCAGCTCGATCGGCGTGGGATCGAAGCCCGCGGCGGCGCCCGCCGCGCCCAAGCCCGAAGCCGCGGCCAAGCCCGATGCCGCGGCCGCGGCGCGCGCCAAGGAGCAGGAGGCGGCGCTGTTCAAGGCGCGCCAGGATGCCGAAGCCAAGGCGCATGCCGAGCGCGAACGATCCGAGGCCAAGATGCGCGCCGAGACCGAGGCCAGGCTGCGCGCGGAGACCGAGGCCAAGCTCAAGGCGGAGGCCGAGGCCAAGGCGCAGGTCAAGGCCAAGGCGGAAGCCGAGGAGCAGATCAAGGCCGCGCGCGAAGCCGCGGTGCGCGCCGCCGCGGAAGCGAAGGCGAAGGCCGACGCGGAGACCAAGCGCGCGATAGAAGAGGCCGAGCGCGCCCGCAACGAAGCCGAAGAACTTAAAGGACGTCAAGAGCAAGCCGAGCGCAGCAGGAAGGAAGCCGAGGAGCAGGCGCGCCAGGCGCGCGAAGAGGCCGAGCGCATCCGCAAGGAAGCCGAGCAGGAGCGCAGGCAGCTCGAGGAAGAGAGGAAGCGCGAGGAGGCAGAGCGCGCGGAGCGCCGCCGGCGCGAGGAGGTAGAGGGGGAGGCTCGCCGCAAGCAGCGCGAGGAGGAGGAGCGGCGCGAAGAGGAAGAGCGCGCCGCACGCCGCAGGCAGCGCGAGGAAGACGAGCTGCTCGAGGACGAGGAGAAGCGGGCCGCCAAGGCGGCCAAAGCCAAGCCCGAGGAGGAAGAGCGCTCCGCGCGCCGCCGGCGCGAGGAGGAAGAGGAGCAGGCGGAACAGGCGCTGCGCAAGCAGCGCGAGGAGGAGCGCAAGCGGCGCGAGGAGGAGGAGAGCCGCGAGGAGGAGGAGCGCGCCGCGCGCCGCAGGCAGCGCGAGGAAGAGGGGAGCCGCGAGGAAGAGGAGCGTAAGGCCGCCAAGGTCAAGGAAAAGGCGCAGCCGAAGGCCGCACCCGAGCCGCAGCGCGAGCCTGCCAAGGAAGCAGCGCCCAAGGAGGCAAAGAAGGGCGGCATCGGCGGCTTCGCCGACTCGCTGCTCGCCGATCTCGCCTCGTTCACCAAGCGCGACGACGACGAGCGCAAGGAGCAGGAGGAAGCCGAGCGCAAGCAGAAGGCGGCGAAGGAAGAGGCGGAGCGCCAGGCGCGCGAAGAAGCCGAGCGCGAGGAGAAGGAGGAGGCCAAGCGGCGCAGGCGCGAGGAGGACGAGCAGCGCCGCCGCGAGGACGAAGAGGCGCTGAGGGCGCGCGAGGAGAAGGACCGGGAGCGCCTGCGCGAGGAAGAGGAAAAGCGCAAGCAGGAGGCCGAGGAGCGCGCGCGCAAGGCGAAGGAGGAGGAGAGCCGCAGGGCGCGCGCGGAGAAGCGGGCGCCCGGCATCCTGCCCGGCGACGACGACATGGCGGACATCCGGCGCAGCCGCCGCGGGCGCAACCGCGAGGCCGAGCTCGCAGCGGCGCCGCGGAAATTCCGCCGGCCGCGCAAGTGGGGCAAGCCGGTGGCGATGTTTTTGGCGGTGGTGCTGCTCATCGCGCTCGCCATCGCGCACGTCATGCCGATAAAGACCGACGACTTCGAGCGCGCTGCGAGCGAGGCGCTCGGCAGGCCGGTCAAGATCGGCTCCGCCCGCCTGTGGCTCCTCACCGGGCTGCAGATCCGCTTCCAGAACGTGACCCTCGGCGACGGCGTCAGCATCGCCGCGGTGCACGCCTTCCCGCAGCTCACCTCGCTGCAGGAGCCCAGGAAAGTCTTCAGCCGAGTCGAGCTCGAGCGCCTCAGGATGCCGCAGCAGGCGCTGGGCGACGCGCTGTTCGCCCGGCTGAGCAGCGACAACTTCTCGGTCGCCCGCGTGATCGTGAACGACCTGGAGCTCACCGGCCCGCTCGCGCTGCCGAAGGGCATCGATGTCGACCTTTCGCTCAATCCCGACGGCGCCCTGCGTGCCGCCAGCCTGCGGGGGCCGGAGGGCCTGTCTGCCCGGCTGGCAAACAGGAACGCGGCCATCGACTTCGAGATGAGCGCTTCCAGCTTCACGCTGCCGATCGCCCCCGCCGTCTCGCTCATCCAGTTCTCGATGAAGGGCTCGGCCTCGCGCCAGGGGATGACGATCGCGGAATGGGACGGCGGGCTGCTGAACGGCACTATTTCCGGCACTGCCAACGTGCGCTGGGGCGGCAACTGGAGCGTCGACGGCGTGGTCACCGTCCGCGGCATAAACGCCGCGGTGTTCGCTCCGGCGCTGCTGTCGGAGGGCAGGGCGGAAGGCACTGGCCGCTTCTCGATGAGCGGCGCCGACCCTGCGAAGCTGGCGAGCGGCGGGCGTGTCGAGGGCAGCTTCACCATCACGCGCGGCGTGCTCGGCAGCTTCGACCTGTCGCAGGCGATCCGCACCAGCGGCAGGAACGTGCAGGGGCGCACGCAGTTCGCCGAGATGCACGGCCAGGGCGTGTACAACCGCGGCGCCGTGGCGTTGCGCAACGTCACCATCGGCGCCGGCGCGCTCAACGCGGGCGCGAGCGCCGACATCACGCAGGCCGGCGCATTGTCGGGTCGCATCGTCGCCGACGTCAGGACCGTGGCGCAGACGCTGAGCGCGACGCTGGTGCTAGGCGGCACGGTGAAGGAGCCCCAGGTCAAGCACTAGTGCCCCACATCCTCCAGCTCCGGGGGCCGCGCGCGGCTTCGGAGTTCCGCCTCGCCAAGCTCCTCGCCTCTTTGCAGAAAGTCGACTCCGGCATCCGCTCGGTCGCGGCCGAGCTGCGGCATTTCGTCGAGCTGGAGGCCGAGCTCGGCGCGGCGCAGCGCGCGCTGCTCGAGCGCCTGCTTGATTACGGAGATCCGGCGGCGGGGGCCGCCGGCACCCCGTGGCTCGTTGTTCCGCGTCCCGGCACCATCTCGCCGTGGTCATCGAAGGCCACCGACATCGCGCGCAACTGCGGCCTTTCCGCCGTCAGGCGGATCGAGCGCGGCACCGTGTTCTTCATCGCCTCCGAAAACCCGGAGATCGGAAAGCTGTTGCACGACCGCATGACCGAAACCGTCTTCAGGTCGTTCGACGAGGCGGCGCGCCTGTTCGAGCACGTGCCGCCGAAGCCGTTCGAAACGATCGAGATTCGGGACCTTGAAAAGGCGAACCAACGCCTGGGCCTCGCCTTGAGCGGGGAGGAGATCGATTACCTCGAGCGCGCCTTCCGCCAGCTCGGGCGCGATCCGACCGACGCGGAGCTCACCATGTTCGCGCAGGCCAATTCCGAGCACTGCCGGCACAAGATCTTCAACGCCGACTGGATCATCGACGGGGAGAGGCAGCCGCAGTCGCTGTTCGCGATGATCCGCCACACGCACGCCGCGAACCCGCAGGGCACGCTCGTCGCCTACGCCGACAATGCCGCGGTCATGGAAGGGCGGATGGCGAAGCGGTTCTACCCGGCGGAGGATTTCAGATACCGCACGTTCGATCTGCTGACTCACAGCGTTCTGAAGGTGGAGACACACAACCACCCGACGGCGATCTCGCCGTTTCCAGGCGCCGCGACCGGCGCGGGCGGCGAGATCCGCGACGAGGGCGCCACCGGCCGCGGCGCGAAGCCGAAGGCCGGGCTGGTGGGCTACTCGGTGTCTCACCTGCGCATTCCCGGCCACCTCGAGCCCTGGGAGCACAACGATGCCGGCAAGCCCGGCCACATCGCCTCCGCGCTCGACATCATGCTCGAGGCGCCGATCGGCGCCGCCTCGTTCAACAACGAGTTCGGGCGGCCCAACCTGTGCGGCTACTTTCGCAGCTTCGAGCTCGAAAACCACGGCTACCACAAGCCCATCATGCTGGCGGGCGGGGTGGGCAGCATCCAGGCCCTGCAGTCGGCCAAGGCAGCGTTCGGCGCCGGCACGCTGCTGGTGCAGATCGGCGGCCCGGGCATGCGCATCGGCATGGGAGGCGGCGCGGCCTCGTCGATGGGCGCCGGCGCCAATGTCGCCGAGCTCGACTTCGACTCGGTGCAGCGCGGCAACGCCGAGATCCAGCGCCGCGCGCAGGAGGTGATCGACCGCTGCTGGCAGCTCGGCGCGGCCAACCCGATCCTGTCGATCCACGACGTCGGCGCGGGCGGCCTGTCCAACGCGGTGCCGGAGATCGCGCATGCCGCCGGCCGCGGCGCGCGGCTCGAGCTGCGCGAGATCCCGAGCGAGGACAGCGGCATGTCGCCGCGCGAGCTCTGGTGCAACGAGGCGCAGGAGAGATATGTGGTTGCGATTTCCCCAAGGAGTCTTGAAGGCTTCAAAAACATCTGCGAACGCGAGCGTTGCCCGCTCTCCGTCCTCGGCACGGCGAGCGCCGACGGCAGGCTGGTGCTCGAGGACCGCGTCTTCGGGAACCGCCCAGTCGACATCGACCTCGCGATCGTGCTGGGCAAGCCGCCGAAGATGCTGCGCGACGTGCGCCGCGTGGCGCGCCGGCCCGCGGCCTTCCCGTTGGAGAAAATCTCCGTGCACGGCGCCGCGCACCGCGTCATGCGCCATCCCGCGGTCGCCGACAAGACCTTCCTGGTGGCCATCGGCGACCGCACGGTCGGCGGGCTGTGCGCGCGCGATCCCTGCGTCGGGCCCTGGCAGGTGCCGGTCGCCGATTGCGCGGTAACGCTGCATGACTACGACGGCTACGCCGGCGAAGCCTTCGCCATCGGCGAGCGCTCGCCGCTCGCGCTGATCGACGCGCCGGCATCCGGACGCATGGCGGTGGGCGAGGCGCTTACGAATCTTGCTTCCGCTCCCATAGCTTCCTTGTCGAAGGTGAAGCTGTCGGCGAACTGGATGGCGGCGGCCGGCACTCCCGGCGAGGACGCCGCGCTGTACGACACGGTGAAGGCGGTGGCGCTCGAGCTGTGCCCGGCGCTCGGCGTCTCGATTCCGGTGGGCAAGGATTCGCTGTCGATGCGCACCTCCTGGGAGGCAAAAGAGGTGGTGTCGCCGGTCTCGCTCGTCGTCTCGGCGTTCGCCCCGGTCGAGGACGCCCGCGCGGCGCTGACGCCGCAGCTGCGCACCGATGCGGGAGAAACCGAGCTGGTGCTGATCGACCTCGGGCGCGGACGCAACCGCCTCGGCGGCTCGATCCTCGCGCAGACCCACTCTGCGCTCGGGGAGGAGTGCCCGGACCTCGATGATCCGGTGCTGCTGAAGAATTTCTTTACCGCCATCCAGAAGCTTCGAGCGCTGATTCTCGCTTACCACGACCGCTCGGACGGCGGGCTGTTCGCGACGCTCTGCGAGATGTCCTTCGCCGGCCACTGCGGCGTGACGGTGAGCCTCGACGCGCTCACCTTCGACCCGGCGGCGGACGACGTCGACGCGTTCAAGCGCGACGCCGAGGAGCAGCTCGCCGGGCGCGCGAAGGACCTCGCGCTCGCGGCGCTGTTCTGCGAGGAGCTGGGGGCGGTCCTGCAGGTCCGCGCCGCCGACCGGGCGCGCGTGATGCAGGGGCTGCGCGAGGCGGGGCTCGCGGATTGCTCGCACATCATCGGCCAGCTCAATGCGCGCGACGAGATCCTGTTCACGCGCAACAACCGCACCGTGTACTCGTGCAAGCGCGACCACGTGCAGCGCAACTGGAGCGAGCTCACCTGGCGCATGCAGGCGATGCGCGACAATCCGCAGTCGGCGCGCGAGGAGTACGACCGCATCATCGAGCCCGGCGATCCCGGTTTGTCTTTCGCATTGACTTTCGAAGAAAAGAACATCTCCATCAACACCGGGGTCCGGCCCCAAATCGCCATCCTGCGCGAGCAGGGCGTGAACGGGCACGTCGAGATGGCGGCCGCCTTCGACCGCGCCGGCTTCGAGGCGCTCGACATCCACATGACCGACCTCATCGCCGGCCGCGCCTCGCTCGAGGGCTGCAAGGGGTTCGCCGCCGGCGGCGGCTTCTCCTACGGCGACGTGCTCGGCGGGGGCCGCGGCTGGGCCAGCACCATTCTGTTCAACGCGCGGGTGCGCGACGAGTTCGAGCGTTTCTTCGCGCGCAAGGACACTTTCGCGCTGGGCGCCTGCAACGGCTGCCAGATGATGGGCGCGCTGCGCGAGCTCGTTCCCGGCGCGTCGGGCTGGCCGCTCTTCATGAGGAACCGCTCCGAGCAGTTCGAGGCGCGGCTGGTGATGGTCGAGATCGTGGAGAGCCCCTCGATCCTGTTCGCCGGCATGGCCGGCAGCCGCATCCCGATCGTCACCGCGCACGGCGAGGGACGGCCGAACATCGCCAACCCCTCCATCGTCTGCATGCGCTACGTCAACAACCGCGGCGAGGCGACCGAGACCTATCCCTACAATCCCAGCGGCTCGCCGCAGGGCATCACCGGCCTGACCACCGCCGACGGGCGCTTCACCATCGTCATGCCTCACCCGGAGCGCGTGTTCCGCACCGTGCAGATGTCCTGGGCACCGCCCGGGATGGGCGAGGATTCGCCCTGGATGCGAATGTTCCGCAATGCGCGACAATGGGTGGGATGAAGCTCGTCTACAAGCTGTTCCCGGCGGGGCATTTCGTCATCGCCCTGCTGTTTCTTGCGGGCGGCCTCGCGCTGATTGCACTCGCCGCCGTGCAGCTGTGGCAGGGCGTCCAGCTGTTCGATGTGCATCCGATCGGCGAGCGGCTCAATGCGGTGCTGGAGAGCATCGCGGTGCTGACGGTGGCGGTGGCGGCGCTCGAGCTGGGCCAGACCATCCTCGAAGAGGAGGTGCAGCGCGAGGCGCAGATGAGCGCGCCGAC
>DASQGB010000338.1:0-1917 GCA_035632815.1 Burkholderiales bacterium
CGGCGCCGGTTCTCGAGGTCGTTCTGCGCGGCGATCTCCTGCGCCACGATCAGGTCGTAGCGCGACTGCGCCTCGTGGGTGTCGGTGATGGTGGCGGTGCCGACCTCGAAGTTGCGCTTCGCCTGCGCGAGCTGCTCGGCGGTCGCCACCTTTTGCGCCTGCACCAGGCCGAGCGTGTCCTGCGCGGCGAGCACGTCGAAGTAGGCCTGCGCCACGCGCACGATGAGGTCCTGGGCGGTCTGGCCGAAGCTCGCCTCGGCCTGCCTGACCTGGAACTCGGCCTGCTCGTACTGCAGCCAGCTCTGGGGGCGGTACACCGGCTGCGTGAAGGTGAGCGTGTAGCCCGCGCTGTCGGGCGAGCGCGTGAAGCCGGGCGTGACCGCCGGGTCGCGCGACTCGACTTCCACGCGCGAGCGGGTGGCGTTGGCCGAGAGGTTCAGCGTCGGCAGCAGCAGCGCGCGGCCCTGCGGCAGCCGCTCGCGCCCGGCTTCGAGCGAATGGCGCGCGGCGGCGTACACCGCGTCGTAGCGCTGCGCGTCGCGATAGACCTGGAGCAGGTCTTCGGCGCATGCCCCGAAAGGGAGAACCGCCAGTAAGAAGCTAGTAAACCGGCATCGCCGGGTCGACGGTCTTCGCCCAGGCATCCACCCCTCCCGCCAGGTTATGCACCCTGGCAAACCCCTGCTTCTCCAGGAACATCGCCACCTGCATGCTGCGTCCTCCGAGGTGGCAGATGACCACCAGGTCGGCGTCCGGATCGAGCTCGTTCACGCGCGCCGCGACCTCGTTCATCGGCACCAGCCGCGCGCCCTCGATATGGGCGGTCTGGAACTCCCACGGCTCGCGCACGTCGAGCAGCACCGGCTTTTCGCGGCTCGGGTCCGAGAGCCACGCGGCAAGCTCGGTTGGAACAATCTCCTTCAAAACCTGAATCTCGGGGCGTGTTCGGCGTTGACGAGCGGCGCGATCACGGTTTCGAACAGATCCTCGGCACGGAAGGCGCCGGGCGCGGTGCAGGTCACCAGGCGAGCGGCCATGGCCGGCGCCTCGCCGACGACCGCGAACAGGCGAGCGCCGACGGCGAGCTGATCGAGGAAAGCCTTCGGCAGCACCGGGGTCGAGCCGGTGAGCACGATCGCGTCGTAGGGCGCGTGGCGCGGCCAGCCGCGCGCCGCGTCGCCGGTCTCGAGCCGCACGTTGTCGGCGCCGTGGCGCGCGAGGTTGCGCCGGCCGAGCTCGGCGAGCTTCGGCTTGATCTCGACCGAATGCACCTGCGCCGCGCGGTGCGCGAGCAGAGCGGTGAGATAGCCGCTCCCCGTGCCGACCTCCAGCACCCGATCGGTCTTCTTCACGTTCAATTCCTGAATGACCCGGGCCTCGAGCTTCGGCTCCCACATGCGCTCCCCTGCCTTGACTCCCTCCTCGATCGGGATCTGCGTGTCGGAGAACGCGAGCGAGCGATGCTGCGGCGGCACGAAATCCTCGCGCGGCACGAGATACAGCAGATCGAGCACGGCCTGGTCGAGCACCTCCCAGGTGCGGATCTGCTGCTCGACCATGTTCGCGCGCGCCTGATCAAGGAAGGACTGCGGGTTCATGGGCAGGGGATTATAATCGCGCCTTGCGTAGGGGTCCCGTGCCGAACGGGTGAGAGAGTCCCTTAGAACCTGATGCGGGTAATCCCGCCGTAGGAAACGCCATGAACGCCAATCCGAAGTTTCTTGCCGCCACCGCGCACGTCGACGACGCGGCCATCCAGGCGCTGCCCAACTCACGCAAGGTCTACGTCGGGAGCCTGCGCGTGCCGATGCGCGAGATCACGCAAAGCGCCGGCAATCCCGCCCTGCACGTGTACGACACCTCGGGCCCCTACACCGACCCCGAGGCGCGCATCGACATCCGCAAGGGCTTGCCGCC
>DASQGB010000339.1:0-3794 GCA_035632815.1 Burkholderiales bacterium
ATTCTCCGGCATGAAAACCTATTCCGCCAAGACAGGCGAAGTCGAGCAGGGCTGGTACGTCGTCGATGCCGAGGGCAAGGTCCTCGGGCGCCTCGCGACCCAGATCGCGTCGCGTCTGCGGGGCAAGCACAAGCCTGAGTACACCCCGCACATCGACACCGGCGATTACATCGTCGTGGTCAACGTGGCCAAGCTGCGCGTCACCGGCAGGAAGGCCGAGCGCAAGATCTACTACCGCCACACCGGCTACCCCGGCGGTCTGAAGCAGACGACCTTCGGCAAGGCCCAGGCCGCGCGCCCCGAGCGGGTGCTGCAGCGGGCGGTGAAAGGCATGCTGCCCAAGGGGCCGCTCGGCTACGCGATGCTGCGCAAGCTGAAGCTCTACGCCGGCGCGGCCCACCCACATTCGGCACAACAACCCAAGGCTCTCCAAATCTAATGGTCGGCGACTATTACTACGGCACGGGACGGCGCAAGAGCGCCGTCGCGCGCGTTTTCCTCAAGCCCGGCAAGGGACAGTTCAGCGTCAACGGCAAGCCGGTGGATGAGTTCTTCGGCCGCGAAACCGGCCGCATGGTCGTGCGCCAGCCCCTCGAGCTCACGAAGAGCCTGTCGACTTTCGACATCATGGTGAACGTCTACGGCGGCGGCGAGAGCGGCCAGGCGGGCGCGGTGCGCCACGGCATCTCGCGCGCGCTGATCGAGTATGATGCGGGCCTGAAGCCAGCGCTCAGCGCCGCCGGTCTGGTGACGCGGGATGCGCGCGAAGTGGAGCGAAAGAAAGTGGGCCTGCACAAGGCACGGCGGCGCAAGCAGTACTCGAAACGTTGAACCGAAGGCATCGTCCTTCTGCGAATCGAAAGCCGCCCCAGGGCGGCTTTCTTGTTTTTGGGGCACGAGATTGAGGATCAAGGCGGGAATCGTCGGCGGGACCGGTTACACCGGGGTCGAGCTGCTGCGGCTGCTTGTCCAGCATCCGCACGTCGAGCTCAAGGCCGTCACCTCGCGCAAGGAAGCCGGCACGCCGGTGTCGGCGATGTTCCCGGGATTGCGCGGCCGGGTGGATCTCGCCTTTACCGAGCCCGGCGCCGCTGCGCTGCGCGGCTGCGACGTTATCTTCTTCGCGACTCCGAACGGGGTTGCGATGACCGAGGCGCGCGCCCTTCTCGACGCGGGCCTGAGGGTGGTCGACCTTTCGGCGGATTTCCGTATCCGCGACCTGGCCGTGTGGGAGCGCTGGTACAAGGCGAGGCACGCCGCCCCCGAGCTCGTGGGCGAGGCGGTGTACGGCCTATGCGAGCTCAATCGCGAGCGCATCCGCAGTGCTCGCCTGGTGGCCAATCCGGGCTGCTACCCGACGGCCACCCAGCTGGGCTTTCTGCCGCTGGTCGAAGCCGGCGCAGTCGACCTCGATCACCTCATCGCCGACGCCAAGTCGGGCGTGAGCGGCGCCGGCCGCAAGGCCGAGCTGCATCTGAGCTTCTCGGAGGCAGCGGACAATTTCATGGCCTACAACGTTCCGGGCCATCGCCATTGGCCCGAGATCTGCCAGGGATTGGCGCAGGCGGCAGGGCGCGAGGTCGGCCTGGTGTTTACCGCGCATCTCACGCCGCTGATCCGCGGAATCCACGCCACCTTGTACGCGCGGGTGACCCGGGAAATCGACTTCCAGCAGCTGTTCGAGAAGCGCTATGCCGGCGAGCCTTTCGTCGACGTCATGCCGGCCGGCAGCCACCCCGACACGAGGTCCGTACGGGCGGCGAACACCTGCCGGCTGGCCGTCCATCGCCCGCCCGAGAGCACGCGCCGGTCCGACACGCTGGTGGTGCTGTCGGTGATCGACAACCTGGTGAAGGGCGCCTCGGGCCAGGCGGTGCAGAACATGAACCTGATGTTCGGCCTGCCGGAGACCGCCGGTCTGGGCCATCTGCCCGTAGTGCCCTGATGCGCGGCGACGTTTCCGGGCGTTTCTTGAAGCTGCGCCGGCGCTTCGGTATCGCGGCGCCGCGCGTGGCGGTGCATTCGCAAATTTCGTGGTATTGGCGCTGGATCGGCATCGCGGTGCTGCTGGGGATCTCGGCGGCGTCCGCAGCCTGGATTTATGACGCCGGACGGCGTTATGCCGGCTTCGAGAGCGGCGAGGCGCATCAGGAGCTCGCCAAGGTACGCGGCGAGCTGTCCTCGGCGCGCGCCGAGCTCGAGCGCCTGCGCGCCATCACCAATGCCGCCGACAGCCGGCTCTCGATCGAACGCACGGCGCAGCAGAAGCTCGCGCTGCAGATCCGGGCGCTGGAGCAGGAGAACGCCCGGGTGCGCGAGGAGCTCGCCACCTTCGAAGGCATGCTTTCGTCGGAGGCGCGCAATGTCGCTTCGCTGTCGATCTACCGCTTTCGGGTTGAGCCCGACGTCCTGCCCGGCGAGTACCGCTACCGCCTGCTGCTGTTGACGCCCAGCACGCGCCGCGACCGCGATTTCACCGGCCGCCTCGAGCTGGTGGTCAGCCTGCAGGAAGGGGGGCAGAGTGCTATGATGAGCTTCCCGGAGCCGGCGGACGCAGGGGCGGCCGCATTCCGGTTGGCATTCAAGTACTTCCGACGGGTGGAAGGGACCTTCCGGGTCAACCCGAAGGCGAAGGTGGAGAGCGTGCAGGTGCGCGTTTACGAGACGGGGACGAACCAGCCGCGCGCCACGCACACGGTAAGCCTGTAGGGGGCTGGATGAAGGGAGAAAAAGAGATGTTTAACAAGACAAGCAAGCCGCAGAACCGGATCGACAGCCTGATCGGCGCGACGACGCGCATTGAGGGCCACGTCATTTTCAGCGGCGGTCTGCGCGTGGACGGCATGGTCCGTGGCAACGTCGCAGCGCTGGCCGATCAGCCCGGGACGCTGGTAGTGTCTTCGGACGCGCGCATCGACGGCGAAGTGCAGGCCGCGCACATCGTGGTCAACGGCACCATCAACGGGCCGGTCCACGCGACCGAGACCCTCGAACTCCAGGCGGGCTCGCGGGTCAAAGGCGATGTGTACTACAAGAGCATCGAGATCCACCAGGGAGCGGTGGTCGAGGGCCGCCTGGTGCATCACGCCGCCGAGATGAAGGGAGTCGAGCTGAAGCTCGCCTCGGGCGGATAGTCGATTGAATCAAGGAGCAGATGCAATGAATGCAGTCACTGAGATGCCGTCGCCGCTGGTCTTCACCGACAGCGCCGCCAACAAGGTCAAGCAGCTGATCAACGAGGAAGGCAACCCCGAGCTAAAGCTGCGGGTGTTCGTTTCCGGGGGCGGCTGCTCGGGCTTTCAGTATGGCTTCACCTTCGACGAGGTGCAGAACGAGGACGACGCCGTGATGGAGAAGGCCGGCGTCAAGCTGCTGATCGACCCGATGAGCTACCAGTACCTGGTCGGCTCCGAGATCGATTACCAGGAAGGCCTCGAAGGCGCCCAGTTCGTCATCAAGAACCCCAGCGCCAAGAGCACCTGCGGCTGCGGGTCGTCGTTCTCGGTCTAACCCGAAAACCGCTACTCGAGAAGCGCCAGGCTGCTGTTCGCGAGCAGGTCCAAGCGTACGGCCAGGGGCGCCGCGCGCTCGAGGAACGCCGGCAGGTTCTGCGCCGCCACCGGCAACGCGGCCGGCATCGCCAGCGAGAGCGGATTGCGCTGCTGCCCGGCGACCAGGAATTCATAGTGCAGATGCGGACCGGTCGCCCAGCCGGTCTGGCCGACGAACGCGATGGTGTCGTTCTGCGCCACGCGCGCACCGCGCCGCAAGCCGCCCGCGAAGCGGCTGAGATG
>DASQGB010000340.1:0-4002 GCA_035632815.1 Burkholderiales bacterium
CGGCACCCAGGCGAGCGCCATGCCGAGGTCCTGCGCGCGCAGCACGAGGAAGGCCTCGGAGAAACGCGCGAGCGTCAGCACCGCGCCGAGCGCGACGATCAGCCAGAAGTAGCGGTCGAACTGGCGCAGCGAGGCGCGCGACACGGGATTGCGCGACTTGCCCCGCGCGAGGCCGGGCGGCTCGCGCACCCAGACGACGAGCACCACCACCGCGGCCACCGCCGGGATCACCGCGAACCACAGCACCGCGCGCACGTCGCTCGCCAGCGCGAGCATCAGGCCGATGGCGGCGAGGGGCCCGAGCACGGCGCCCACGGTGTCCAGCGCCTGGCGCAGCCCGTACGCCGCGCCGCGCTGGCCCTCGGGCGTCACGTCGGCGATCAGCGCATCGCGCGGCGAGCCGCGGATGCCCTTGCCGACTCGATCCATGAAGCGCGCGGCAGCGACCAGCGCCACCGAGCCGGCGAGGGGAAAGAGGGGCTTGGAGAGCGCCGCCAGGCCGTAGCCGAGCACCACAATCGGCTTCCTGCGCCCGAGGCGATCCGACAGCGCCCCGGAGAACACCTTGAGGATCGAGGCGGTCGCTTCGGCGATGCCCTCGACCACGCCGACCGCGACCATGCTCGCGCCGAGCACCACCGTCATGTAGACCGGGAGCAGGCCATGGACCAGCTCCGACGACAGGTCCATCAGCAGCGAAACGATGCCGAGGGCCCAGACCGTTCTCGGAATCGTCGTCATGCGGCTCGCCTTCATCCCGCGTCCGGCTGCGCGGCTTCCTTCGGCGGTGCGCCGGCGCCGAACTGCGCCCACGCCACGCCGCCCATGGTCACCGCGGCGCCGGCGATCTTCAGCCAGGTGAAGGTCTCGCCGAGCGTGAGCCACGCCATCACGCCCGCCACCGGCGGCATCAGGTACATGAAAGGCGCGCTGCGCGCGACGCCGCGCACGCTGTTCACCCACGCCCAGCAGAGCCAGCCGAAGAACGAGGAAACCACCAGCGCGAAGAAGATCGCCGCCCAGACCGCCGGCCCGAGGCTCGCGGCCTTCAGATCCGCGAAGAAGGGGAATGTGAGCGCAAGCATGATCGGCATCGAGAACAGCAGCGTGTAGGAAAGCACGATCAGCGGCCCGTAGCGGTCGGCGAGCGGCCGAGACAGCACCGTGTAGGCGGAGAACGAAGCGCCCGCGATGAGAAGCGTGAGATCGCCCAGCCCGGCGCGGGAGAAGCCGGCGGCGAACTTGTCCGCGAGGAAGAGGACGATGCCGGCGAAGGCGACCAGTGTCCCGACGATCTGCTGCCTGCGCAGGCGCTCGGCGCCGAGCCACGCGAGGATGCCGAGGGTGAAGAGCGGCTGGCAGGTGAGCACGAGCGACGAAGAGAAGGCGGTGGACAGGTTCATGCCGTACATCACTGCGCTGATGTGCAGCACATGGCCGACGAGCGCGCATATGACGAAGCGCGGCAGGTCGGCGCGCCGCGGCCAGGTGTACGCGATTCGGCTCCTGAAGATCACGACCAGCAGCACCAGCCCGAGGATCGGCAGCACCAGGTAGCGCAGGAACATGAAAGCGCCCACCCCAAGGTGGTCGAGCACGTACTTCACGAACGCGAAGTTCATGCCCCAGGCGAGCATCGTGCTGACGGCGGCGATCAGCGACCAGCGGGCAGCAGTGTGCGGGGTCATGGGAAGGCGAAGTCTAGAATAGCCGGATGAAAGCCGAGTCTCCTCTTGCGGCGCGCGCGGCGGTGCGCGCGCTCACCGCGTCGAAGATCCGCGAACTGTACAACGAAGGGCTCGGCAAGCCGAACGTGCTGCCGTTCTGGGTCGGCGAGCCCGACGAGGCCACCCCCGAGCTCATCCGCCGCGCCGGCATCGCCTCGATCGAGGCCGGCGAGCTCTTCTACACCCACAACCTCGGCATCCCCGAGCTGCGGGAGGCGCTTGCCGCCTATGTTTCTCGTTTGCATCAAAGCATCGACAGCAATCAGATAGGCATCACAAGCGCAGGCGTCAACGCCCTGATGCTGGCCTCGCAGCTCCTCGTCGATCCGGGCGACCGGGTGGTCGAGGTGGTGCCGCTGTGGCCCAACCTGCAGGAGATCCCGAAGATCCTCGGCGCGCGGGTCGACACGGTGGCTTTGCGGTTTTCAGATCGATGGAAGCTCGACCTGCAACAGCTGCTGGATGCGCTGAAACCGGGCACGCGCGCGCTGTATCTCAACTCGCCGAACAACCCGACCGGCTGGACCGTTTCCGCCGAAGAGCTGAAAGCCATCCTGGAGCAGTGCCGGCGGCACGGCATCTGGATCTTCGCCGACGACGCCTACGAGCGCCTGTATTACGGAACTGGAGACGGCGGCCCGGGCGGCGTCGCGCCGTCTTTTCTCGACATTTGCGAGCCTGAAGACCGGGTGATCAGCGCCAATACATTCTCCAAGTCCTGGCTGATGACGGGCTGGCGCCTGGGCTGGCTGGTGGTGCCGCAAGGCCTGGCCGCCGACCTCGGCAAGCTGATCGAGTACAACACCTCGTGCGCGCCGGTATTCGTGCAGCGTGCCGGCCTAGTCGCGGTCAAGGAGGGCGAGCCGGTGATCGCGCGCAGCCGGGAGCGCTACCGGCGCGCAAGGGATTTTCTGGTGAGCAGTCTTTCCTCTCACGAGAAGATCAAAATCGCATCTCCCCCCGGAGCGATGTATGCCTTCTTCAAAGTCGAGGGCGTGACCGACAGTCTCGCCTTCTGCAAGCGCCTGGTGCGCGAGGTGGGGCTCGGGCTTGCGCCCGGCTCGGCCTTCGGCCCCGAAGGCGAGGGCTATGTGCGCTGGTGTTTCGCCGCGTCCGAGGAAAAGCTGGCCGACGGCGTTGCACGCTTAAGGCGCGCGCTGAAGTCCTGACGCCTCAAAACAGTGCAGCCGAAAAATAGGGTCAGACCCTAATTTCCGGTATGTCCGCTAACGCTATGGGAAATTAGGGTCGGACCCCGCTTGGCATGGTCGTTGCGTTTCCCCGTTGGGAGAAGTTCTACCAACAGGGAGACCAGATGATGAAACGTCGTGCAGTCATCAAAGTACTTGCGCTCGCCGCGTCCATCGCCGCCATCGGCGCGTCGTCGCAATCCTTCGCGCAGGCGAAGACCGTCAAGGTCGGGATCCTGCATTCGCTGTCGGGCACCATGGCGATCAGCGAGACCGTTCTGAAGGACACCGCCCTCATGGCGATCGAGGAGATCAATGCCAGCGGCGGAGTAATGGGTGCCAAGATCGAGCCGGTGGTGGTCGATCCGGCCTCCAACTGGCCGCTGTTCGCCGAGAAGGCACGCCAGCTCCTGACGCAGGACAAGGCGGCAGCGGTGTTCGGCTGCTGGACCTCGGTGTCGCGCAAATCGGTGCTGCCGGTGTTCGAGGAGCTGAACGGCCTCTTGTTCTATCCGGTGCAGTACGAAGGCGAGGAGATCTCGAAGAACGTGTTCTATACCGGCGCCGCGCCCAACCAGCAGGCGATCCCGGCGGTCGAGTACCTGATGTCGAAGGACGGCGGCGCCGCGAAGCGCTGGGTGCTCCTCGGCACCGACTACGTCTACCCGCGCACGACCAACAAGATCCTGCGCGCGTTCCTCAAGTCGAAGGGCGTCGCCGACAAGGACATCGACGAGGTGTACACGCCGTTCGGCCACAGCGACTACCAGACCATCGTCGCCAACGTCAAGAAGTTCTCCGCGGGCGGCAAGACCGCGATGGTCTCCACCATCAACGGCGACTCGAACGTCCCCTTCTACAAGGAGCTCGGCAACCAGGGCCTGAAGGCGACCGACGTTCCGGTAGTCGCGTTCTCGGTCGGCGAAGAGGAGTTGCGCGGCGTGGACACCAAGCCGCTGGTCGGCCACCTCGCGGCGTGGAACTACTTCATGTCGATCAAGAACCCGGAGAACGAGGCCTTCACCAAGAAGTGGGCGGCCTATGCCAAGGCGAAGAACATCGCCGGCCACAAGGACAAGCCGCTC
>DASQGB010000341.1:0-3928 GCA_035632815.1 Burkholderiales bacterium
CTGGTCAGCACGGTCACCGCGAGGATCTTCATCTCGCCCTTCTCCTGCGCCGCGGCCTGCATCAGCGAGCGGTGGCCGTGCACCGTAAGGAAGCTCGTGCCGCGGCCGCGCAGGTTGGCGACCGCGCGCCGCACGGTCTCGGGGATGTCGTAGAGCTTGAGATCCGCGAACACCCGGTTGCCGCGCGCCGTCAGCCATTCCATGAGCTCGAAGGCGCCGCCCGAGCTGAAGAGCTCCAAGCCGACCTTGTAGAAGCGCGCCGCATCGCCGAGCGTCCCGGCTAGCGCGCGCGCCTCGGCCGGGGTCGGTACGTCGAGCGCCACGATCAAGCGCTCGCGGCGCGGGATGACGCTCATGTCTTCTCCTTCTCGGCAACTTTGCGCAACGATACCTTGAGATCGAGCTTGTCCAGGCCGAGCGCCTCGGCGTCGAACGCGAACGCCTGGTAGACATCGGCGAGGCGAATGGTATCGGCGTCGCGCGCGAGCACCCAGCTGTCGCGCTCGCCGCGGGCCACCCAGCCCAGCCGCAAGGCGCGCTCGAGAATAGTCTCGCAGCGGTGCGGCACCAGCATCGCCTGCGCGCTCAGGCGCCGCAGGGGCACCACGCGCCCCTCGTCCTGAGCACGCGCCAGCACGCCGAGCACCGCGAGCGCGTCGGCGAACTCGCGTCCCGGGATCGGCTGGCCTTCGGCGTAGCGATACGCCGGCAGCATGGCGGTGAGCACTGCGCCCGCCAGCACCACCACCCACGAGATGTACAGCCACGCCAGAAAGATGGGGATGGTGGCGAAAGCGCCGTACACCAGCGTGTAGGTCGGGAAGCGCGTGAGATAGACGGCGAAGCCGCGCTTCGCCAGCTCGAACGCGATGCCGGCGAGGATGGCGCCGGTAATCGCGTGCCGCGCTTCGACATAACGATACGGGACCACCGAGTACAGCAGCGTGAGCGCGATGCAGGTGAACACGAACGGCAGCACGCGCAGGATGGCTTCGGCGAGCAGATCGAGGTTGAGCCAGCCGAGCGACGCGCCGACCGCGAACGAGGTCATCGACAGGCTGGTGCCGATCAGCACCGGGCCGAGCGTGATCACCGCCCAGTAGACGGCGACGCGCTGCAGGACCGGCCTGCGCCGCTGCACGCGGAAGATGCGGTTCATCGACTCGTCGATGGTGATCATCATCATCACCGCGGTGACCACCACGAAGATCAGGCCGATGGCGGTGAGGCGAGCGGCGTTCTGCGAGAAGGAATTGATCTGCTCGACGATGGTGTCGACACCGCGCGCGTCGGGCAGGAAATTCTCGAAGATGAAGTTCTGCAGCAGATCGATGGTGTCGTCGAACACCGGGAAAGCGGTGGCGATCGCGAGGATCACGGTGAACACCGGCACCAGCGCGAGCAGGGTGGTGTAGCTCAGGCTGCCTGCGGTCTGCAGCCCGCGCTCCTCGTAGAAGCGCCGCGCCACGGCGATGAGGAATTGCCCCGCGCCGTGCCACGTCTGCCTCTCCATTGCTCTTATGATACCGCCGTGGCCGAGATTCTCGTCTTGTACTACAGCGTGGGCGGCTCGGTGCGGCGCATGGCGGAGCTGATCGCCGAGGGCATCGAGCGCGCGCCCGGCGCCTCCGCACGCCTTCGAACTGTCCCTCGAATAGGAGTTACTTCAGCAGCAATACCCGAATCCGGCCCCCCCTATGCCGAACTCGGGGACCTCGAGGAATGCGCCGGTCTCGCCCTGGGCAGCCCCACGCGCTTCGGCAACATGGCCGCGCCGCTCAAGCATTTCCTCGACGGCACTTCGCTGCTGTGGCAGCGCGGCGCCCTCGCCGGCAAGCCCGCGTGCGTGTTCACCTCCACCGCCAGCCTGCACGGCGGGCAGGAAACCACCCTGGTCTCGATGATGCTGCCGCTGCTCCACCACGGCATGCTGGTCCTCGGCCTGCCTTATACCCATGCCGAGCTCAATGCCACGCGCGCCGGCGGCACCCCCTACGGGGCGAGCCACTTCGCCGGCATCGCCGACGACCTGCCGATCGACGACGACGAGCGCCTGCTGTGCATCGCGCAGGGCCGGCGTCTCGCGGAGGTGGCCGTAAAACTGGCCAAATGAGTCACTCGGACCTTTCTCGCCGCAGTGCGGGCGGCGCGCTGGTGGCGCTGATCGCGCTGTGCCTTGCCTGGGAGCTGTGGCTCGCGCCGCTGCGCCCCGGCGGCTCGCTGCTCGCGCTGAAGGCGCTGCCGCTCGCGCTGCCGCTCGGCGGGATCTATCGCGGCACGCGCTACACCTACCAATGGTCCTGCATGCTGATCCTCGCGTACCTCGCCGAGGGAATCACGCGTGCCTGGAGCGAGCGTGGGATGGCGCAGACGCTCGCGAGCGCCGAGATAGTCCTTAGCCTCGTTTTTTTTGCCGCGGCGGTGGCTTATGCGCGGCTGACTCGAGCAGCCGCTTAGCCGCGGCGTAGTTCGGCACCTCGATCAAAGCGCCGTCGACCTTGGCTCTGTCCTTGCCCGCCTTGCGTGCTTTCTCGAACGCAGCAACGATTTTTCTTGCCTTGAGTGTCTCTGCTTTTGAAGGAGTAAATACGGCATTGATCGCCCTGGCGTGCGCCGGGTCGACCAGGCATTTCATGCGGTAACCGAGGCGCTTTGCCCAGGTCGCGTCGGCGACGGCGCCCTTAACGTCGCTGAACGTGTAGGGACAGTCGATCGCTTCGACGCCGGCAGCGCGGCAATCGACTAGAAAGCGCGCGCGCACGTAGGCGAGCTCCTCGCCGCCGCGGCTGCGGGAAGTGCCCAGGTCGGCAACCATGTCTTCGCTCGCCACCAGCATTGCCCGTACGCGCCGGCTGGCCGCGGCGATCTCGCGGGTGCGCACCAACGCGGCCGCCGACTCGATGTTCGGCACGAGGTCGACCGCGGACCCGGTCGCCTGCTCCAGCGAGCGCACCTGCTCGGGCGAGGTGACCTTCGACATCATGAGGATCTCAGGGCGCGCGGCGAGCACGCCCATCAGGTCTTCGAGCCCGCCCGAGTCGAGGGGATTGATGCGCACCGCCGTTGTCGCACCGGCCTTGCGCCACAGCTCCAGTGCATCCGCGGCAAGGGCGCGTGCCTTTGGACGCAATTCAGGCGGCGTGAAATCCTCCAGCTCGAGGATGATCACGTCGGCGCCCGAGCGCGCCGCGGCGCGGTGCGCCGCCGCGTCGGCCCCGGGGACGAAGAGCCAGCTGCGCGTGCTCAAAGCTGGTGCTGCGGGTTGAGGCGCTCCATCTTGCTCTCGAGCTTGTTGAGCGCGCTGATATAGGCCTTCGCCGAGGCGACGACGATGTCGGTGTCGGCGCCGACGCCGTTGACGATGCGCCCGCCGCGCGCCAGGCGCACGGTCACCTCGCCCTGCGACTCGGTCCCGGTGGTCACCGCGTTGACCGAATACAGCAGCAGCTCCGCGCCGCTTTTCGCCAGGCTCTCGATCGCCTTGAAGGTGGCGTCGACCGGGCCGTCGCCCTGCGAATCAGAACGTTTTTCCATTCCATTCTCTTTCAATACTACCGAAGCGTGCGGCCGTTCGCCCATGCCGCTCGCCTGGTTCATGGTGACCAGCTGCCAGTGCTCTTCCGAGGACGCGCCGGCCTGCTGCGTCACCAGCGCCTGCAGGTCCTCGTCGAAGATGTCGGCCTTCTTGTCGGCGAGGTCCTTGAAGCGCTGGAAGGCCTTGTTGTAGGCGTCCTCGCTCTCGAGCTCGATGCCGAGCTCCTTGAGGCGCTGCCTGAAGGCGTTGCGCCCGGAGAGCTTGCCGAGCACGATCTTGTTGGTGCTCCAGCCCACGTCCTCGGCACGCATGATCTCGTAGGTCTGGCGCGCCTTGAGCACGCCGTCCTGGTGGATGCCCGAAGCGTGCGCGAAGGCGTTGGCGCCGACCACC
>DASQGB010000342.1:0-5070 GCA_035632815.1 Burkholderiales bacterium
GCCGATTGCCCAGCCGACGAACACGCCGCCGATCTGGCACAGCGTGAGCAGCATGAAGACCAGCGACGCCTGCTCCAGCGTGTAGCCCAGCCCCTGGTTCATGTGCGTGATCGCGTGCACGCTCACCGCCTGCACGACGAACAGCGCGAAGCCGTGCCCGAGCGAGAGCAGCCAGAACGCCGGCGTGTGCAGCGCCTCGCGGGCGGTGAAGTCGCGGCTGATGTCCGCAGAAGAATCTTCTGCTCTTTCCTTCTCCGATGGCGGTTGAACCGGAATCCCATCCACGGTTTCGCCGTGGTCCTCGGGCCGGCGGCGCATCACCAGCGACAGCGGCAGGCCGACGACGATGGCGATCAGGCCCGAGACGAACGCGGTCTTGCGCCAGCCGAAGGTCTGCAGCGACCACGCCACCACCGGCAACGCCACGCCGCCCAGCGCCATGCCGAGCGACATCGCCGACAGCGCGCGGGCGCGCCAGCGCTCGAACCAGTTGATGAGCGCGACGTTGATCGGGAAGAAGCCGCACATGCTGGTGCCCAGCGCGATGACGATGAACGCGCCGTAGAAGGAGGCGAGCGACTCGGTCAGGCTGAGCAGCATCAGGCCGGCGCCGAACACCACCACCCCGATGCGGATCATGCCCTGCGGCCCGAAGCGGTCGATGATCCAGCCCATCACCGGGCCGAGGATCGCCACCTCCATCTGGTGCAGCGCCGCGGCGCCCGACAGCGCGGTCTTGCTCCAGCCGCGCTCGGCCTGCAGCACCGCGACGTAGGCGCCGAAGGACTGCGTCATGAGGCTCGCCTGGAGGAACTGCAGGCCCATCCCGGCACCGACCATGTACCAGCCATGGAACAGGCGCCGCGAAGTAGAATTCACCGCCATGAATATCTCAATGTATCAAACGAGCGCCCCGCGCTACACCAGGATGCTGCGCAACCTGTCGGCGATCCTCGACAAGGCGCAGGCGCATTGCGAGGCGAAGAAGATCGAGCCCGCGGCGATCACCTCGGCGCGGCTCTACCCGGACATGTTCCCGCTCACGCGCCAGGTGCAGATTGCCTGCGACACGGCCAAGGGCGCGGTGGCGCGCCTCGCGGGCGTCGACATTCCCAAGCACGAGGACAGCGAGCAGACCTTCGCCGAGCTGAAGGCGCGCATCGCCAAGACCATCGACTTCATCGAGTCGCTGAAGGCGGCGCAGATCGACGGCACGGAGAGCCGCGAGGTGGTGCTCAAGCTGCGCAGCGGCGATCGCAAGTTCAGCGGCCTGAGCTATCTCCTGGACTTCGCCAACCCGAACTTCTACTTCCACGTCACCACCGCCTACAACATCCTGCGGCACAACGGCGTCGAGGTAGGCAAGTGGGACTTCCTCGGCAAGGACTGAGATCGGGTTTGACCCCCTGACAAGGGGGTCGCGAGCGAAGCGAGCGGGGGGTTTCAAGCGAACCGCCCATAAAAGCAAAACCGAAACCCCCCGGCGCTGCGCGCCACCCCCCTTGTCAGGGGGGCAAAAACCGCGCGCTAGCGCTGCTGGAAGGGCGCGCCGAGCTGCTCGCAATGCTCGCGCGCGTAGCGCGCGCCGATGATGTTGGCGTCGTCGGGGCCGCCGTTCACCGCGGTGATCTTCTCGTCGCGGATGAGCACGCTCATCGGGTAGAAGCCGTCGTAGTTCCCGGCGCGGTTCTTGTCGTTCACCCAGACGCACACCGCCCAGCCCCATTGCTGCTCGCGCACCGGCGTGGACCGCTGGTAGAGGACCTGCGGGCCGGCGCGGAACTCGACGATCGCCTCCTTCGGATCGGTGAGCCTGATCTTCAGATGCTCGCGGATGGTGTTTTGCCAGTGGAGCGGCCGCGGGCCGTAGTCGACCGCGCTCAGTTCCTTCCTGCTCACGGTGGTGTCGCACGCGGCGAGGCACACGACGGACATTGCGAGGATGGTTTTTTTCATGGCGTTCCTCCTACTTGATGAGCCCCGCCGCCTTGGCGTCGCCGATGTAGGCCTTGCTCTTCTCGGCGAGGAAGGCGGGCATCTTGTCCAGCGTGATGTCGATGATGTCGTAGCCGCCGTCGGTGAGCTTCTTGCGCATCTCGGGGTCCTGGTTGACGGCGAACATCATGTCGGAGACCTGCTTCTGGATCTCGCGCGGCGTGGGCTTGGGCACCGCGATGCCGCGGTAGGCGCCGTCGACCCAGTTGTGCCCGAGCTCGCGGAAGGTCGGCACATCGGGGAAGGCGGGATGGCGCTTCTCCGTGGCGACGACCAGCGGCCGCATCTTGCCTTTCTGCTGGATGGCGAAGGGCAGGTAGCTCATGGCGCCGCTGACATGGCCGCCCGCCACCGAGGACACGAGGTCGCCGGTGCCCTTGAACGGCACGTAGGTGACCTTCATGCCGTAGAGCTTGTTCAGGCGCTCGGTGGCCATGTGGTTGGCGGAGAAGGTGCCCGAGCCGGCGAGGGTGACCTTCTCGGGCTCGGCCTTGGCGGCCTTCACCAGGTCCTGGAAGGTCTTGAACGGGCTCGATTCATTCACCACCACCGCGTCGGCGGTGTACTGGAAGAAGTACACCGGCGCGATGTCCTCGGTCTTGTAGCTGACGTTGCCCTCGAGGGGCTGCAGCACGATGTGGGGCAGGTTGACCCCGGCCACGGTGTAGCCGTCGCCCGCCATGCCGTTCAGGGTGCCCCAGATCAGCGCGCCGCCTGCGCCGGGGCGGTTGAGAACGATCATCTGCTGCTTGTACTTCTGCTGGAACACCAGCGCCTGCATGCGCGCGGTGATGTCGGACTCGCCGCCCGGCGCGAACGGGATGATGTACTGGATCGGCTTGTCGGGGTATGCCGCCGCGCCGGTTGCGGCGCAGGCGAGCGCAAGGCTGATGGCGAAACGTTTCATGCGATTCCTTCCCTTTTGGCTTCGTCTTCCTGCAGTGTGCGCGCGAGCTGGTCGCGCAGTTCGTTCGACACGGTGACGTGGGCGTCGGGCGCGCCACGGTGAACTTCGTAGAGCTTCGCCTGCACCTCGCGGTCGTGCTCGGCGAAAGCCTGCGCGGCGCGGGCGGCGCGGTCGGGCTCGCCGCTGATCGCGGCGAGCGCGCTCTCGCCGAGGGCGAGCGCCGCACGGAAGGTCTCGCGCTCGATCGCTTCGACGCCGAGGTCGCGCAGCTCGAAGAGGTGGCGCAGGTCGCGCGCGCGGGCGAGGATCCGCAGGCGCGGGAAGCTCGCCTTGGCGGTGCGCGCGAGACGCGTGATCGCGGCCTGGTCGTTGAGCGCGATGATGAGGAACTCGGCGCTGCCGGCGCCCGCCGCGTGCAAGAGGTCGAGGCGCGTGGCGTCGCCGTAGAAGACGCGGAAGCCGAACTTGCGCGATTGCTCGACATGGTCGGGATCGTCGTCGAGCAAGGTGGGCTGATAGCCGCCCGCGTTGAGCAGGCGCGCCACCACCTGTCCGACGCGCCCCAGGCCGGCGACGATCACCCTGCCGGCTTCGGGCGTATCGGGCCGGCGCACCCCGGCGCTCTTCTTGAGCCAGGGCGCGAGCAGCCGGTCGTGAGCCGCCAGCATGAACGGCGTGGCGAGCATCGACAGCGCGACCGCCAGCACGATCGCCTGCGCGGTGTCGCCCGGCATCGCGCCGTTGGCGGCGCCCATGCCCAGGAGCACGAAGGCGAACTCGCCGCCCTGCGCCGCGAGGAGGATGAAGAGGGGCCGCTCGGCAACCGGCAGCTTCGCCCTGCGCGCGATGAGCCACAGCACCGCGCCCTTCAGGGCGAAGAGGCCCACGATGAGCCCGATCACGATGAGCGGCTTCGCCCACAGCACGCCGAAGTCCACGCTCATGCCCACCGAGACGAAGAACAGCCCGAGCAGCAGCCCCTTGAACGGCTCGATCGCGGCCTCGATCTCGTGGCGGTACTCCGACTCGGCGAGCAGCACGCCGGCGAGGAAAGCGCCGAGCGCCATCGACAGCCCCGCGTGCTCGAACAGCAGCGCGATGCCGAGCACCAGGAGCAGCGCGAAGGCGGTGAAGATCTCGCGCAGGCGCGTGCGCGCAATGTGGCGGAACACCGGGCGCGCGATGAAATGGCCGAGCACCAGGGTGGAGACGATCACCACCGCGGCAAAGCTCACTCCCTCCCAGGAAAAGCCGGCGTGCCCGCCGGTGCTGCCCAGGAGCGGCATCACCGCGAGCATCGGGATCACCGCGAGGTCCTGGAACAGGAGGATCGCGAAGGTCGCCTGGCCGCCCTGCGTGCGCAGGGCGCCGCGCTCGGTGAGCGGCTGCAGCGCGAGCGCGGTCGAGGAGAGCGACAGCGCCATGGCGGCGACCAGGGCCACGCGCGGGTCGGCGCCCAAAGCCCATGCCAGCAGCCCGATGACGGCGACCGAGCCCGCCAACTGCGACACGCCGAAGCCCAGCAGCTTGGCGCGCATGCTCCACAGCCGCTTCGGCTCGAGCTCCAGGCCGATGACGAACAGCAGGAACACCACTCCCAGCTCGGCGAAGGCGCGGATCGCCGACACCTCCCCGACCAGCTTGAACCCCCAGGGGCCGATGGCGATGCCGGCGAGCAGGTAGCCGACGACCGAGCCCAGCCCGAGCCGGTGCGACAGCATGACGCTGACCACCGCGGCGGCGAAACAGATGCTCGCCTGGATCAGGAACGGGTTGCCGTGCTCCATGCAGGAAGTATAGTTGCGGCGGGAGGGAAAATAATGCGGAGCATCGAATCCGCGCTCCAGGCGAGAATCAAGGCGCTGTTCGCGCGCTGCCCGGCGCTGTGCCGCTTCGCGGTGCGCGACCGCTCGGGACTGCCGGACCACCTCGATCCGACCGTGCTCGAGGGGGAACTGTTCATCTTCGAGATGACGCTCTCGCCGCGCCTGGGCAAGAGTCAGTACGACGAGATCTACGACGAGATCTCCGCCGTTCTCAGCGCCGCGGTGCTCGCGCTACCCGGCGCGCGCGTCCTGCTGCGCGAGCGCAGCTTCGTGCGCGCGCTGCATTGAGCTGCTTCGACCCCCTGACAAGGGGGTCGCGAGCGCAGCGAGCGGGGGGTTTAA
>DASQGB010000343.1:0-2684 GCA_035632815.1 Burkholderiales bacterium
GGATGCATCTCGGCCATGTTCGAGCCCCACAGCACGAAGGCGTCGGCGTGCTCGATGTCGTCGTAGCAGCCCATCGGCTCGTCGATGCCGAAGGTGCGCATGAATCCTGCCGCGGCGCTCGCCATGCAATGGCGCGCGTTCGGATCGATGTTGTTGGAGCGAAAGCCCGCCTTCATGAGCTTCACCGAGGCATAGCCTTCCCAGATCGTCGACTGGCCGGACATGAACATGCCCACCGACGACGGGCCCTTCGCCTTGAGCGCGGCCTTCCATTTGTCTGCCATGAGGTCGAGGGCCGCGTCCCAGGTCACGGGCGTGAATTCCCCGCTCTTGTCGTAGCGGCCGTTCTTCATGCGCAGGAGCGGCCGCGTGAGGCGATCCTCGCCGTACATAATCTTGGAGAGGAAGTAGCCCTTGACGCAGTTGACGCCCCGGTTCACCTCGGCCTGCGGGTCGCCGTGCGTGGCGACGACTTGCCCGTCCTTCACGGCGACGTTCACCCCGCAGCCGACGCCGCAGAAGCGGCACGGCGCCTTGGACCATTTGAGCGTCGACGCCTTGGCGTCGGTGACGATATTGGTGGCGTGGGCGGGCAGCAGCGCGCTTCCCGCGCCCGCGGCCGCGGACGCCGCGGAGCGGACGATGAACTGCCGCCGGGATATCTTTTCGCTCACGTCTTGTCCAGGCCATTATCTGCCTGGCGCAAACGCGTTCCGTTCGCTAGCGAACTTAGGGTGCTTTATAGTGTGGGGAGCATGTCACAGCGTGGCCCCGAAATTCGCCGGATCCTGGATGCGCGATTCAACCTGAGCGCCCTGGAGGAATCGAAAACCAACGACCCGCAAGGGTGGCGCTCGAGAAGGAACGACATGGGCCGCGGCATCTACGGGCAAGCGATGCGGGAATTGCGGCGCCTGGAAGGCGCCACCGACGGCGAGCTCGACGCCGAGCTGGCCGCCACCGCGCGTTAACCTCGGATCCCTCCTAGAGCGCTGTGGCGTTCGGGACCAGCAACCGGTCCGATTCGCGCCTGACCGCCGCGTAGCATTCGCAGACGCGTTCCTCGAGCTTCGGGCGGTCGAGCACGTTGATGCGGCCGCGGCGGTAGTTGATCACGCCGTCGGCCTGCAGCCTGCCGGCGGCCTCGGTGACCCCTTCCCGGCGCACGCCGAGCATGTTGGCGATCAGCTGCTGCGTCATCACCAGCTGGTTCGAAGGCAGCCGGTCCAGGCTCAACAGCAGCCAGCGGCAAAGCTGCTGCTCGAGCATGTGGTGGCGGTTGCATGCCGCGGTTTGCGTCATCTGCGTCATCAGCGCCTGGGTGTAGCGCAGCAGCAGGCGCTGCAGCGGGCCGCCGCGGGCGAACTCGGCCTTGACCAGCGCCGCCGCGAGCCGGTAGGCGCTGCCCGCGCTTTGCACGACCGCGCGGCTCGGCGTGGTCTCGCCGCCCATGAACAGCGCAATCCCCACCATGCCCTCGTTTCCCACCACCGCGATCTCCGCGGGGGAGCCGTTGTCCATCACGTAGAGCAGCGAGACGATGCCGCTCGCCGGGAAATACACGTGGCCCTGCTCGCCGCCGGATTCATAGATTACCCGTCCCAGCGGCAAGGGCACCCGCTCCAGATGCGGCGCGAGGCGCAGGAGCTGCGCCGCGGGCAGCGCGGCGAGCAGGCGGTTTTCTTTCGGGCTGCGGCGCGTTCGCATCGACATGATTGTCGGCATTCGAATGCGCAGCGTATGTACGCCCGCACACAGTCGGGCGGTTGAGACCTACAAGAAGTCAATGAACCGTATCGGCCCCATCTGCCGGAAGCAGCCGGTCATACTCCTTCTTGACTACCGAGTAGCACTCGCACACCCGCGCTTCGAGCTGCGCCCGGTCGCGAACCGTGATGCGGCCGCGGCTGTACTCGATCAACCCTTCGGCCTGCAGCTTGCCGGCGGCCTCGGTGACGCCCTCGCGGCGCACGCCGAGCATGTTGGCGATCAGCTCCTGCGTCATCACCAGCTCGTTGCCGGGCAGCCGGTCGAGGGACAGGAGCAGCCAGCGGCAAAGCTGCTGGTCCACTGCGTGGTGGCGGTTGCACACCGCGGTCTGCACCATCTGGGTGATCAGCGCCTGCGTGTAGCGCAGCAGCAGGTGCTGCAGCGCGCCGCCGCTCTCGAACTCAGCCTTCAGAAGCGCGGCCTTGAGGCGGTAGCCATGGCCCGCGCTCTGCACCACCGCGCGGCTCGGCGTGGTTTCGCCGCCCATGAAAAGGGCAATGCCGACCAGCCCCTCGTTGCCGGTGACCGCGATCTCCGCGGAGGAGCCGTTTTCCAGCACATAGAGCAGCGACACGATGCTGCTCGTCGGGAAGTAGACGTAGCCTTGCTTGGCGCCGGACTCATACACCGCCATCCCGAGCGGCAAAGGCACAGGCTCGAGAAAGGGCAGCAGCGCCCGGTAGTTCTCCTCCGGCAGGGCAGCCAGAAGCCGATTGTCCTTCGGGGTGTTCGATGCGGAAGCAGCCGTCATGCCCATCGCTGCACATTTTACTCCTTTGCGTCCGCTAGCGGACACAATGCTTGCAATTGGTGAACAGAGTGAATCCCTATCCAGCGCAAACCTGTCATAAATCCGACATCTTGCGTCGGTTAGCGCACACAGACTTTCAATACCGTATTTCCACGACTATGCC
>DASQGB010000344.1:0-2452 GCA_035632815.1 Burkholderiales bacterium
GCGTAGCCGTAGCCCTGCAGCTTCTCCAGGACGTCGGGGCGCTTCAGCGCGGCGTTGATCTCCTTGTTCAGGCGCTCGACGATCTCGCGCGGCAGCTTCGGCGGACCGAACACGCCGGCCCACTGGCGCACGGTCACCTGCGGCACGCCGGCCTCGGCGATGGTGGGCACCTCCGGCAGCAGCGGGCTGCGCTTCTCGAGCAGCACCGCGAGCGCGCGCAGGCGCCCGTCCTTGGCGTGGGATACCGCCGTTCCGGTGCTGAGGAAGGAGGACTGCACGCGCCCGGCGAGGATGTCGGGATTGAGCGGCCCTTCGCCCTTGTACGGAACGTGCAGCATGCTGATGCCCGTGGCGCTCATGAGCTGCACGTTGTAGAGGATGGACAGCGGGTTGCCGGTGCCGTAATTGAGCTTGCCCGGATTGGCGCGCGCGTGCTCTACGAACTCCTTCAGCGTCGCCGCCGGCACCGAGGGATGCACGTAGAAAAATATCGTGGCGCGGCCGACCATCGAGATCGGCGTGAAGTCCTTCAGCGGGTCGTAGGCCGGGGCTTTCCTCAGCGCCACCGCGGCGGTCATCGCGCTGTTCGAAGCGAACATGAGCGTGTAGCCGTCGGGCGCCATCTTCGACACCATCTCGGCGGCGATCGCGCTGTCGGCGCCGGGCCGGTTCTCGACCACCAGCGGCTGGCCGAGCTGCTCCGACAGCGCCTGGCCGACGATGCGCGTGGTGGGATCGGCCGAGCCGCCCGGCGGGAAGCCGACGATGAAGCGGATCGGCTTATTCGGATATTGAGATAGCGCAGAGCCGCAGACGAGCAGCAGCGCCAGCGCGAACGCAGCTTTCCACGGTTTCTTCATTGGGACTCCTCCTGCGGGAAAGGATACCGCGAACCCCCCCGCTCGCCTTCGGCTCGCGACCCCCTTGTCAGGGGGTCAAACCACGAGGAGGTCGTGGGAGAGGTAGTTCTGGCGGAAGGTCTCGAAGTCGACCGTGTCGGCGGCTTCCATGTCGCGCTGCCGGACCAGCGACTCGGCGGCGAGACGCGCGAAGCGGTCCTTCACCTCGCGCGGCAGCTCGGTGTGCTTGAGGGTGGCCTTGTGCAGGATCGATTCGACCAGGACGAAGCGCACGAAGGAGTTGCCGTGGTTGCGCGCCATCGCGTGCAGCTCGCGCGCGGAGGGCGCGCGCTCCGGGTCGCCGAGCACGGCGAGCGCATCGGCCAGCGCGTCGCGGTGCGCGGCGCCGCCGGCCACGCGGTCGAGGGCCTCGGCGATGGGCTCGCACTCGGCGACGATGTGGCGGCCCCAATCGGCGAGCGCCCCTTGCTCGCCGTGTCGCTCTAACAATAACCCCGGCTCGCGGCCCTTCAGCGCGACCCGATGCTGGTTGCGGCCGATCTCGGCGATCTCCTGCGGCGTGTCGTTCGGGCTGTCCTTCAGCAGGCAGTGCAGCAGGAACACGTCGAGGAAGCGGCAGGTCTGCGGCGCGATGCCGATCGGGCAGAAGGGATCGAGGTCCATGCAGCGCACTTCGACGTATTCCACGCCGCGCTCGCGCAGCGCGTGCAGCGGGCGCTCGCCGCTCTTCACGCGGCGCTTGGGGCGGATGGTGCCGTAGAACTCGTTCTCGATCTGCAGCAGCGTGGTGCTGAGCTGGCGGTAGTCGTCGCCGCTGCGGATGCCGATCTTCTGGTAGGGCGGGTAGGGCTTGGTCAGCGCGTCGTCGAGCGAGGCGGCATAGCTCTGCAGGTCGTTGTAGCTCACGGCGAGCGCGGCCTGCGCGTCGCTCTGGTAGCCGAGCGGCCCCATGCGCAAGGAGGTCGCGTGCGGCGCGTACATCGTCCCCGGGGCGAGCTCCTGCAGCGGGTGCCTGCGCCCGTTGACGAAGCTCGAGCACACCGCGGGCGAGGCGCCGAAGAGGTAGATCGGCAGCCAGGAGTGGCGGCGGAAATTGCGGATCAGCGCGAAGTACCCCTCGTTGGTCACGCCGGGGAGCGAGAAGTTGTAGTGGATGCCCGAGATCGCCTGCATGCGCCGGCCGTAGCGGTGCGCGAGGCCCAGGCGATAGACGGTCTTGGCGCGGCCGACGTTGGAGGTGCCGTAGCGGCCGATCGGGATCTGGTTATCGGCCGGCAGGTTGCAGGGCATGCTCGCCGCCCACAGCACCTCCTCGCCGATGTGGCGGTACACCGCCTGGTGGATCCAGGCCAGCTCCTGCAGGCAGGCGTCGACCTCGCCGTGCACCCCCGTAATCAGCTCGAGCTGCGCCTCGGAGAAATCGGTGGTGATGTGCGGATGGGTGAGCGGCGAGCCCAGCCCCGGGGGGTGCGGCGCCTGCGACAGCGTGCCGTCGGGTTTCACGCGCAGGCTCTCCTTCTCGATGCCGCGCTTGATGCCTTTCAGCCGTTCAGGGGCGGGAATCTGCATGCAGGGCATAAAGGTAGCAGACG
>DASQGB010000345.1:0-1505 GCA_035632815.1 Burkholderiales bacterium
GCGCTCATGTGTCGATCGCGCTCGTCGACTTCGCCTTTTCGCGCAGCAGGAACTTCTGGATCTTGCCGGTCGAGGTCTTCGGCAGCTCGCCGAACACCACCGCGCGCGGCGCCTTGAACTTCGCCAGGTGGCTGCGGCAGAAATCGACGATCTCGCTCTCGCTCACCCTGGCGCCGGGCTTCAGCTCGACGAAGGCGCAGGGCGTTTCGCCCCATTTCTCGTCCGGACGGGCGACCACCGCGGCCGCCAGCACTGCCGGGTGACGGTACAGGATGTCCTCGACTTCGAGCGAGGAGATGTTCTCGCCTCCCGAGATGATGATGTCCTTGGAGCGGTCCTTGATCTTGACGTAGCCGTCGGCTTGCATCACCGCCAGGTCGCCGGAATGGAACCAGCCGCCGCGGAACGCTTCCTCGGTTGCTGGCGGATTCTTCAGGTAGCCCTTCATGGTGATGTTGCCGCGGAACATGATCTCGCCCATCGTCTCGCCGTCGGCGGGGACGGGCTGCATGGTCTGCGGATCCATCACGCTGAGCCCCTCTTCCATGAGATAGCGCACACCCTGCCGTGCGTTCAGCATTGTCCGCTCGCCGATATCGAGCGAATTCCATTCCTCGTGCTTGGCGCACACCGTCGCCGGCCCATACACCTCCGTCAGGCCGTACACGTGGGTGATGTCGAAGCCCATCCGCTCCATTCCCTCGATCATCGCTGCCGGCGGCGCCGCGGCCGCAACCATGCCGTGCACTTTGTGGGTGATGCCGCGCTTGAGCTCCTCGGGCGCATTGATGAGCGTCGAATGGACGATGGGGGCGCCGCAGTAGTGCGTCACGCGGTGTGCTTTGATCAATTCGAAAATCTTTTGAGCTTCAACCCTGCGAAGACAGACGTTGGTGCCGGCATTTGCCGCCATGGTCCACGGGAACGTCCAGCCGTTGCAGTGGAACATCGGCAGCGTCCAGAGGTACACCGCGTGCTGCGGCATGCTCCAGGTCACGATGTTGCACACCGCGTTCAGGTAGGCGCCGCGATGGTGATAAACGACCCCCTTGGGGTTGCCGGTGGTGCCCGAGGTGTAATTGAGCGAGATAGCCTCCCACTCGTCTTGCGGCCAGCGCCACGCGAACTGCGCATCGCCTTCGGCCAGCAGCTGCTCGTAGTTCGTCTCGCCGAGGCGCTTGCCGCCGCTGAACTCCGGGTCTTCGACGTCGATGACGGTAACAGCGCGCTTCACGAGCTTTAAAGCCTTTTCCGTAACCGCTGAAAATTCCTTGTCCGTCAGAATCAGCTTTGCCTCGCCGTGCTCGAGCATGAAGGCGATGGCTTCCGCGTCGAGCCGGGTATTCAATGGATTGAGCACCGCACCGCACATCGGCACGCCAAAGTGCGCCTCGTACATCGCCGGGATGTTCGGCAGCATGACCGCCACCGTGTCGCCGGGGCCGATGCCGCGCCTGGCAAGCGCGCAGGCGAGGCGCCGGCAACGCTGGTAGGTCTCTTTCCAG
>DASQGB010000346.1:0-4205 GCA_035632815.1 Burkholderiales bacterium
CACTTCTTCGCGGAAGGAAGCCGCGGCCATCTCCGAGATCTGCCAGTAGAGCTGGGCGAGCGCCGGCTGTTCGCGCGCCATGCGCTCGCCGCTCGCCGGATGGATGCTGCGCGACTGCAGCTCAGCGAGCGCACCGGGCGCCCGGCGTGTCCACTCGATGACTTCTGTATTGTTCAGCTGATTGAAATCGAGCGTGCCCGAGGTCGACGCCATCACCAGCGCCCGCACCCTCTTCGGCTCGCGCAGCGCGTATTCCAGGCAGGTCCACCCGCCCATCGATTGGGCGACCAGAGCGACGTCTTTCAAGTTGAGTTCTTGAATTAAAGCCGCAAGGTCGTCGGCGTACGCATCGGGAGCCGTCTTCCCAGGCACAGCGCTGGAAGGCGGAAAGCCGCGGTGCGCGAAGACAATGCAGGTATGGGTGGCGGAGAAATGCGCGACCTGCTGCCACCAGGAAAGGTGGTTGCCGCCGAGCCCGTGCGCGAAGACGACCGCCGGCCCCCGGCCGAAAATTTCGTAATGAATTTCCGCACCGCTCCGACGCAGCTTCATTTCCGAAGCAGCGCGTTGCGCGTCCAGTGCTGCGCGTTCACCGAGCCCGTCGGCGCCCTGCCCTTCACGATCTCGGCCGCCTGCGCGACCGTCTCCATCGACTGGTGCTCGATCGCCGGGCGCGTCAGGCCGGCCGTGTGCGGCGTGGCAATGACGTCCTTGCGCGCCGCGAGGCGCGGCGTCGGCATTTGATCGGGGGCGCGGCCAACATCCATGGCCGCGCCCCCCAGGTGGCCCGAGTCGAGCGCCGCCTCGAGCGCCGCCTCGTCGACCAGGTTGCCGCGCGAGACGTTGATGAAATAGGCGCCCGGCTTCATCTTCGCGAACGCGTCCGTGTCGATGAGGTTCTCCGTGTCCGGCGTTGCGACCGCCAGCGGGACGACGAAGTCGGATTGCCTCAGCAGCTCGTCGAAAGCCGTCTGCTCGACGTCCCTTACGTACGGGTCGTGGACCAGCACCCGCATGCCGAGCGCCCTGCCGATGCGCGCCACTTCCCTGCCGATCGCGCCGTAGCCGATGACGCCGAGCGTGCTGCCTTTCAGCTCGCGGCCCATCTGCGCTTTTGGAACCTTGTTTTCGTGATACAGAGTCGCCGAGCGCGTGATGCCCCGCGACAGGTCGACCATGAACGCGACCACCATCTCGCTCACCGAAGTCACGAAGCCCGCGCTCGCCTGCGTGACCAGCACGCCGGCGCGGCTGGCGGCGGCGACATCGACGTTGCGGATGTCGATGGCGCAGCGCAGGAAGGCGACGAGGCGCGGCAGGCGCTCGAAGACCTGGGCCGGCCCGGGGGACTGCCGGTACGACACGATCAGGTCGCAGTCGGCGGCGGCGGCGATCAGGGTTTCGCCTTCCAGCGATTGCGATTTTTCATTCAGCTTGACTTCGCCTACCGCCCGCAAACCCGCCAGCGCGCGCTCGCCGTAATAGTTGGCGAGCGCATCCGGCGAATGCGTCAGCAGAATCTTCAAGCCGCCTTCTGCTGTTCCGCCGCGAGCTTGCGGTAGCGCTCCAGGGAGCGCGTGAGATGGCGGCGCATCGCCTCGCGCGCGGCTTTCGCGTCGCTCTGCTCCACCGCCTGATAGATGCGGCGGTGCTCTTCCTGGATCAGCGCGAGATACGCGCGCTGCCCCCCCATGCGCTCGGGCAGCCCGCTCACGGTGCGCCGCGGGATGAGGTGGCTGCCGATGAACTGCAGGAAGCGCGCGAACTCGGCGTTACCGGTTGCCTGGGCGATGGCGCGGTGGAAGGCGAGGTCCTCGTCGACGGCCGATTTTCCGACTTCGGCGGCGCGCTCGATCGCCTCCAGCGCCGCGCCGATGGCCCGCACCTGCGCGCGCGTGGCGCGCTCGGCGGCGAGCCCTGCGGACTCGATCTCGACCCCCAGGCGCAGCTCCATCACGCTCAGGATGTCGTCCAGGGTCTGCATGCGCTCGGGCTCGATGCGAAAGGGCGCGCGCTGCGGCTCGGCCGAGACGAAGGCGCCGACGCCCTGGCGCGTGATCACCAGCCCCTCGGCGCGCAACGCCGCGACCGCCTCGCGCACCACGGTCCTGCTCACGCGTGCTGCACGCGTGAGCGCCGCCTCGGTCGGCAGCCGCGCCCCGGGGGCGAAGCGCCCGCTCTTGATCTGGTCGGCAAGCTGCTCGAAGAGGCGGCGCGACAGCTTGCGCTCGGCGGCGACGGGTCGGATGCGCATGTCTTGACGGCGGAGCCTTGACGAGAAATGCGGCGGTTGTATGATGACTGACGAATCTTACCAGAGGAGGATTCATGTTCCGCCATCATTTCACCGGCGCCGCCGCAGCGGCCGCCGTGTCAGCTGTACTTTGGGCGCTGCCTTCGGCGGGCGTCGCGCAGCAAAAACAGGTGTGGAAGGCATCCGACGTCCACCCGCTCGGTTATCCGACGGTCGAGGCGATCCAGCGCATGGGCAAGAAGATGGAGGCTCAGACCAACGGCCGCATCTCGATCCAGATGTTCCCGTCGATGCAGCTCGGCGGCGAGAAGGAGATGATCGAGCAGGCGCAGGTCGGCGCGCTGCAGATCGCGCGCATCTCGGTGGGCGCCATGGGCCCGGTGGTGGACGACCTGAACGTCTTCAACATGCCGTTCATCTTCCGCGACGAGCAGCACATGCGCAAAGTGATCGACGGGCCGATCGGTCAGGACCTGCTCGAGAGGACTTCCAACGCGCCGACCTCGCGGCTGATCGTGCTCGGCTGGATGGACGCCGGAACGCGCAACGTCTATTCCAACAAGCCGGTCACCAAGCCCGCCGACCTGAAGGGCATGAAGATCCGGATGATGGGCAACCCGCTGTTCGTCGAGACCATGAACGCGATGGGCGGCAACGGCGTGGCGATGGGCTTCAACGAGCTGTACTCGGCGCTGCAGACCGGGGTCGTCGACGGCGCGGAGAACAACCCGCCGACGCTGCTGGCGCAGAATCACTACCAGGTCTCCAAGGTCTACAGCCTGACGGGCCACCTGATCATCCCCGAGATCTTCGTCTTCTCGAAGCGCACCTGGGAAACGCTGTCCAAGGAGGACCAGGCGATGGTCAAGAAGCTCTCGCGCGAGGCGCAGACCGAGCAGCGCAAGCTCTGGGACGCCTACGTCGGCGAAGCCGAAGGCAAGCTCAAGGCCGCCGGCATCCAGTTCGTCACGGCCGACAAGCAGGCGTTCTACAAGGCGACGCAGCCGGTGCGCGACAAGTACGGCGCCAAGTACAGTGCGCTGCTGAAGCGCATCGAGGACACCAAGTAGCCGCTTCCTGAACGGAACGAACGGGCCGCGCCAGCGGCCCGTTTTTTTGCCATGAAGCAAACATACCGACGGGCGATGGAGTGGCTGTACCTCGGCTGCATCGTCCTATCCGGCAGCGCCCTGGTAGTCATCACGCTGATCATCCCGGCGGGCGTATTCATGCGCTACGCGATGAACAACCCGATGTCCTGGCCCGAGCCGGCGGCGGTGGTGATGATGGTGATGTTCTCCTTCATCGGCGGCGCCGCCGTTTACCGCGCGAATGCGCAGATCGGCGTCGAGGCGCTCATCCGGGCCGTCGGTCCCCGGACCCGGCGCGCGATGACCTGGGGAGTGCACCTCTGCATGACCGTAATCGGCGCCTTCATGCTGGGCTACGGCATCCATCTGTGCCAGCTGACCCGGTTCAACACCATCGCGGAATTTCCGTGGCTGTCGGTGGCGTTCGTCTACGCGCCGATCCCGATCGGCGGGCTTCTCACGCTGCTCTTCATCCTCGAGAAAGTCTGGGTGGGCGAGCCGCCCAAGACGGATGTCATGTACAGCGACCAGGCCGTGGAGCTCGAGTAAATGGACGTCCTCGTCCTGCTCGGCTCCTTCGCGCTGCTGTGCGCGCTGTCCGTGCCGGTCGCCTACGCGCTCGGGCTCGCCGCGCTGATCGCCGCCTTCTGGGTCGACATTCCGCTGGAGGCGGTAATGCTCAAGATCTCCGACGGCACCGACGATTTCGCCCTGCTCGCCATTCCGTTCTTCGTGCTCGCCGGCGGCATCATGGCCGAAGGCGGCATGGCAGCGCGCCTGATCATGCTGGCGAAGGTGTTCGTCGGCTTCATCCGCGGCGGTCTCGCCCTGGTGAACATTCTCGCGAGCACGCTGTTCGG
>DASQGB010000347.1:0-4210 GCA_035632815.1 Burkholderiales bacterium
GTGAGACCGCCGGCCGTCACCATGCCGAGCGCGATGACGACAAAAATCCCCTGCAGCGACGTGGCAAGCGCGCTACCGGCCACGACGATGGCGAGGCGCGCCGTCCCCGCGAGCATGGGCCAGAGCACGCGTCCCGCGCCCTGCGAGGCGAAATACAGCGCGATGCCCGCGGCGAGCAGCGGGTAGAACGGCGCCACGGTCCGCAGATACTGAGCTCCGCTCTCCAGAACCGCGGGGTCGGTGCTGAAGAGGCCGACCCACGCGAGGGGGAATAAGCTCACCGTAATGCCGATCGCCAGGCTGATCGACGCCGCGAACGCCGTTCCGGTCCACGCGATGCGCTTCGCGTGCGCCGCGCGCCCGGCGCCGACGTGCGTGCCCACCAGCACCACCAGCGCCTGGCCTACGGCGAACACCAGCGGGATCTGCAGCAGCTCCAGGCGCAGCCCGACGCCGTATCCCGCCAGCGCCGCCGCGCCGTAGCGGCCGACGAAGCCGGTAATGATCAGCGCCGTGAGCACGGTTTGCACTGCCGAGGCGACCGAGATACCGCCCACGCGCAGGATCTCGCGGAAGAGATGCGCCTCGAGCCCGAAATCTCCCGCGCGCGGCCGCAAGGCGCTCGAGCGGCGGAATACGATGGCGGCCATCGCCAGCCCGGCCAAGCTGAAAGTAACGACGTAGGCGATGCCTGCGCCGGCGATGCCGATCCGGGATACCAAGGTGGCGGAAAGCGGAAGATGAACCAGCGCGGCACCTATCAAGCTGATGGCGGGCACCAGCATGTTGCCGGTGCCGCGCAGCACGCTCGACAGCGTGTTCGCCAGCCACACCGCGATTGCACCGGCGAACACGACGTTGCTGTAGCGCACTGCGTTCTCCAGCGTTTCGCCGTCGCCGCCGAGCAGCCGATACATTGCCGGTCCAAGAAAAACCACCAAAATGGTGAAAGCCGTCCCCATCGCCGCGGCGATGACCAGCGCATGGATCACCAGCCGCCGCGCCGTGGCGGCGTCGCCCGAGCCCAGGGCGCGCGCGATGGCCGACGAGACGCCGCCGCCCATGGCGCCGGCGGAGGTCATCTGCAGCAGCATGATGAGCGGGAACACCAGGGCGAGGCCGGCGAGCGGCGCGGTGCCCAGGCGCCCGACGAAATAGGTGTCGCCCACCGACACCAGCGACTGGAACGCGACCAGCAGGATGCCGGGTGCGGCCAGGCGCAACAGGGTGGGCACGATCGGCGCATTGAGCAGCCGCTCGGTGCGCGGGTTCAACGGGTCGGGATTCTCGGGGTAATGAGCGCGAGCGCCCAGCCTAGCAGCACGCCGAGCGTGTTGGCATACATGTCGAATACTTCGTAGGTCCTGAAGCCAAGGGCGCCCTGGACGTACTCCAATCCGATACCCAGGAGAGCAAACAGGACTGCGTAAGCAATGCGCGCTTTGCGGGCGAGATACAGCTGGCAGAACCAGAACATCAGCAGCCCATAGGCCGCGAAGTGGCCGAGCTTGTCGCTGTACTCGAAGTCCACCCGCGGCGGCGCAGGCGTGAGCGAGAGCCAGACGATCGCCGCCGCCCAGGCCCATCCCAGCCCGACGAGAAAGGTCCGCTTCAGAAGAGCTGCATTTGCCCGGGGGGCGAAGGCGGCCGGAAGCGGCCGCAGTCGAGCTCGGCGCGCCTGCGCGGCGCGCCGTGACCATTCAAGCCGTAGCGCCGGCAGGCGATATCGAAGCGCTTCTCGATCAGCTCCGCGAAGTTGCCCATGCCGGTCATGCGCGAGCCGAAGCGCGGGTCGTTGTCCTTGCCGCCGCGCATCTGGCGCACGATGCTGATGACGTGCTCGGCGCGCTGCGGGTAGTGCGCGGCGAGCCATTCCTTGAAGAGGTCCTTGAGCTCGTTCGGCAGCCGCATGATTACGTAAGCCGCCTCCGCGGCGCCCGCCGCCGCGGAGGCTTCGATCACCTGCTCCATGGTCTTGTCGTTCAATGCGGGTATCAGCGCCGCCACCATGACACCACAGGGAATGCCATTACCGCTTAATTTTCTCAAAACATCGAGACGCCGCTGAGGGCTGGCCGCGCGCGGCTCGAGCTTCCTCGCCAGCTCCCGGTCGAGCGTGCCGATGGAGACGAACACTGTTACGAGGTTCTTGGCGGCTAGATTTTTCAAAAGATCCAAATCTCTTTCGATGAGCGCGGACTTCGTGACGATCGTAGCCGGATGCTCGCATTCTGCAAGGACCTCGAGGATCTGCCGGGTGATCTTGTACTTGCGCTCGATCGGCTGGTAGCAGTCCGTATTCGCGCCGAGCGCGATGGGGCTGGCCGCATAGCCTGGCTTCGCCAGCTCGGCGCGCAGCTGCTCGGCGGCGTTGGTCTTGGCGAAGAGCTTGGTCTCGAAGTCGAGGCCCGGAGAGAGCTCGAGGTAGGCGTGGCTCGGCCGCGCGTAGCAATAGATGCAGCCGTGCTCGCAGCCGCGGTAGGGATTGATCGAGCGGTCGAAGCCCACGTCAGGCGAGTCGTTGCGCGAGATGACGGTGCGCGCCCGCTCGATGGTCACGGTAGTTTGCAGCTCGCGCTTATCCGGCTCTTCCGGCGTCCAGCCGTCGTCGAACGGCTCGCGCGCCACGCTTTCGAAACGACCCTGCAGAAAGGAACGCGCACCGCGAAGATAGCGGGGGTCGTCAGTAGAATGCATGGTCCCATCGTACGCCAACACTGTATAAATGAACAGTATCCGCCGCAACGTCGCGCTGCTCGCCGGCTGCCAGGCGATGCTGTTCGCCAACAACTCGACGCTGTTTGCGATCAATGGCTTGGCGGGCCTGTTGCTGGCGCCCACGCCGGCCCTGGCGACGCTGCCGGTGACCTGCTGGGTGCTGGCGGGTGCCATCTCGACGATGCCGGCCTCGCTGCACATGAAGCGGGCGGGCCGCCAGCGCGGGCTCACTTCGGGAACGCTTTGGGGAATCGTCGGCGCGCTGATTTGCGCCTACGCCGTGTGGATCCAGAGCTTCTGGCTGTTATGCGGTGGGACCCTCATCTACGGCGTGTACAACGCCTATGGGCAGTACTACCGCTTTGCGGCGGCCGACGCAGCGAGCGCCGACTATCGTCCCACCGCGATCTCGCTTGTGCTGGCGGGCGGCCTGGTGGGCGGCATTCTCGGTCCGACCTCGAGCCGCGTGACGATCGACCTCCTCGCGTCGAAGTACGTCGGCGCCTACCTGGTACTGATCGCGTTCATCCTGGTGACGATCGTGCTCCTGCGCTTCATCCAGATCCCGAACCCCGTGCCGACCGAGAACGCGGCGAGCGGCCGCCCGCTGTTCGAGATCGCCGCGCAGCCGAAGTTCGCCGTCGCCGTGCTGTCGGCCGCAATCGGCTACGGGGTGATGAACTTCCTGATGGCCTCGACGCCGATCGCGATGCAGATCTGCGGCCACCCTTACGGCGACGCGGCGACGGTCATCTCGGCCCACGTCGTCGGCATGTTCGGGCCGTCGTTCTTCACCGGCGCGCTGATGCGGCGCTTCGGCGTGCTCGCGGTCATGCTCACGGGCGCGCTGCTCAATTTCGTCACCATCGCCATCGCGCTGTCGGGAATCACGGTGGCGCATTTCTGGTGGTCGCTGATGATCCTCGGCGTGGGCTGGAACTTCCTCTACATCGGCGGCACCACGCTGCTCACCGAGACCTACCGTCCCGAGGAGCGCGCCAAGGCGCAGGGCGCGATGGACCAGGCGATCTTCATCATGATGGTGATCTCCTCGCTGTCCGCCGGCATGACCGTAACCGCCGCTGGATGGGAGCGCGTCAACCTGTTGGCGCTTCCCATGATCGCGCTCGTCGTCGCAGGCCTCGCTTGGTTCGCGCTGCATGAGCGCGCCCGCAAGGCCGCTGCGGCCGCATAGAGCGATGCGCCCCCCCGCCGCCGTCGGCCAGCGCCTGGAGGATGTCGACACCCCGGCGCTGATTCTGGATTTGCCGGCCTTCGAAACGAATCTGAAATTGCTGAATGACTCTTTAAGGAACCATTCGGTCCGCGTCCGCGCTCATGCCAAGACCCACAAGTGCCCTGAGATCGCCAAGCGGCAGATCGCGGCGGGCGCCGTGGGGGTGTGCTGCCAGAAGGTGTCCGAGGCCGAGGCGCTGGTCGAGGGCGGCATCGCGGACGTGCTGATCACCAACGAGGTCGTCGGCGCGCCGAA
>DASQGB010000348.1:0-2332 GCA_035632815.1 Burkholderiales bacterium
GCAGCCTGCACCTCGCGAGCGGCGGCTGCATCCAGGGCTCGGGCTCCACCACCGTCATCTCGTGCACCCCCGCGCCCCAGCCCTGCTTCGCGCGCGCTACCTCGCCGCCGAGTGCCTGCGCCAGCAGCTGGTGGCCGAAGCACACCCCGACGAACGGTTTTTTTTCTCTATACAGCTTCTTTACGAAGCTCTCGAGCGGGTCGATCCAGTCGAGCTTGTCGTAGACGGAGTACTGCGACCCGGTGCACAGCCAGGCGTCGCAAGCGCCGGTTTGCGCCGGCAGCTCGCCGCGCCAGGCCTCGTAGTAGCTGAAGCGCAGCCGCGGGACATGCGGCTGGAGGAGGGCGGCGAACATTTCCCGGTAGCCGCCCTCGACCGTGGGAAAGCGCCCGACGACGTTGTCGCATTCGAGCAGTCCGATCTGCATTCTCAGAGGGTCAAGCGCAGATGGAAGGACTTCGGCCGGGTGAACGACTCCAATCCGAGCCGCGACAGCGTGCAGCCGCGCCCCGAGTCCTTCACGCCGGTCCAGGCGAGCGCGGGGTCCAGATAGTCGCAGCGGTTCATGAACCAGGTACCGGTCTCGACCTGCTCGCCGATGCACAGCGCAGCCTCCGCGTCCGCGGTCCAGATCGACGCGGTCAGGCCATAGCGGCTGTCGTTCATCAGCTTGATGGCTTCCTCGTCGCTCGCCACCGGCATGATCCCGACCACCGGCCCGAAGGTCTCCTCGGTCATCAGCGCCATGCCGTGATCGACGTCGATGAGAACTTGCGGCGGCAAGTACGGTGTTCCAGGCTTGTCCTGGATGTCGAGCAGCGGTTTCGCTCCTTTCTTGACGGCATCCCGGATCTGCGCCCGCACGGCATCGGCGGCCGCGGTGCGCACCAGCGGGCCGAGCGTGGTCTGCGGGTCGAGGGGATTGCCCAGCCGGTACTGGCGGGTGAGCTCGACGAATTGCTCCACGAATTTCTCGTAAATGCTTCTCTGGACGTAGATGCGCTCGATTCCGCAGCAGGATTGCCCCGAGTTGAAGTAGCTGCCGTCGACCAGGTTTTCCACCGTCGCCTGCAGCGGCGCATCCGGGCGCACGTAGGCGGGATCCTTGCCACCGAGCTCGAGGCCGGTGGGGATGAAGCGCCCGGCCGCGGCGCGCTCCACCGCCTCGCCGCCACCCACCGAGCCGGTGAAGGCGACGCAGCCTACGCGCGCGTCGCCGATCACGCGCGCCACCTGCGCGTGGTCGAGGTGCAGGAACTGGAACACGCCCTCGGGCAGGCCCGCCGCCTTGAAGGCTTCCGCATAGCGCTCGGCGACCAGAGGCGTCTGCGCCGCCATCTTGAGGATGACGCTGTTGCCGGCGAGCAGCGCGGGCACGACCGCGTTCACCGAGGTGAGCCAGGGATAGTTCCACGGCGCGAGCACCAGCACTAGGCCCAAGGGCTCTCGGCGGATGAAACGGTTGAAGCCCGGTGTGGCTTCGATTCTCACGTCGCAAAGAGCTTCCTCCGCGATGCCGCACATGTACTGCGCGCGCTCCTGAAAGCCGCGGCGGATCTCGCCGGGGCTCTGCGCGATCGGGCGGCCGATTTGCCAGGTCAGCTCTTCGGCGAGCTTGTCGGCGCGCGCCACGCACCAGTCCACCATGCGCCGGCAGATCGCGGCGCGCTCGGCAACCGGAGCTTCCTTCCAGAGTTTTTGAGCAGAAACTGATGTCGCGAGCGCCGCCTCGATCGCCCGGTCGGCAGGCGGCTTGCGCTCTACGTACTCCGAGCCGTCGACCGGACTAATCATTCGGGCGTGACATAGGCCGCAGTAATACCGCCATCGACCAGGAACTCGGTGCCGGTGACGTAGGAAGACTCGTCGCTCGCGAGGTACAGCGCGGCGCGCGCGATTTCCTCCGCCTCGCCGAAGCGCCCCATCGGCACGTGCACCAGGCGCCGCTGCTTCTTCTGCTCGGTGTTGAGAAAGCTCATCAGAAGCTCGGTCTTGAGCGGCCCCGGGGAGAGCGCATTGACGCGGATGTTCTCGCGTGCGTGGATCACGGCCAGCTCGCGCGACATCGCCAGCACGGCGCCTTTGCTCGCGGTGTAGGCGAGCTGCGGCGTGGCGGCGCCGAGCCTGGCGACGAACGATGCGGTGTTGATCACCGACCCGCCGCCCGCGCGGCGCAGGGCCGGGATGCCGTACTTGCAGCCCAGGAACACGCCCTTGGCGTTGACGTCGAGCGTGAGATCCCAGACGTCCTCGCCGGTGGAGACCGCGTCGTCGTCCTTCGCGTGCATGATGCCGGCATTGTTGAACAGCACGTTGAGCTTGCCGAACTCCT
>DASQGB010000349.1:0-12772 GCA_035632815.1 Burkholderiales bacterium
CGGCTGGCTGCAGTACGTGCGCACCGGCAAGGCGCGCTCGAACATCCGCCATTTCCTGAAGACCATGCACTACGAGGAGTCCGCCGGGCTGGGCGAGCGGCTGCTCGACCAGGCGCTCAAGGCGCTGAAGAGCTCGCTCGCGGAGGTCGACGGCGCGAGCTGGGACCGCGTCGTGCGCGACGGCGGTGCGCGCTCGCGCGAAGAGCTGCTCGCCGACATCGGCCTGGGCAAGCGCCTGCCTGCGGTGGTCGCGCGCCGCCTGCTGAAGCACGCCGATCCGGCGCGCGAGGAAGCAGGCGCCAGCAGCGTGACCATCCGCGGCACCGAGGGCATGGCGGTGCAGCTCGCCACCTGCTGCCGCCCGATCCCGGGCGACGCCATCGTCGGCTCGATCAAGAAAGGCCAGGGGCTGGTGGTGCACGGGTCGGACTGCCACAGCATCGTGCGCTCGCGCAAGAACGAGCCCGAGCAGTGGATCGAAGTCGAGTGGGATGCGCGCACCACGCGCCTGTTCCAGGCCGCGGTGCACGTCACGGTGGAGAATCAGCGCGGCGTGCTGGCGAGGGTGGCCTCGGCCGTCGCCGAGGCCGGCTCGAACATCGACTCGATCAGCATGGACGAGGACCGCACCGTCTTCACCACGATGCACTTCGTCATCGAGGTCGCCAACCGCCAGCACCTGGCGCGCGTCATGCGCACGCTGCGCCGGATGCCCGACGTGAAGAAGCTGTCCCGCGTGAAAGAGTTCTACAAACCCTAGCTACTAATCTGCTGCCTACCAGCGCCGCAGCACGGTGAAAGTGACTCCGGTGCGCGTGGATTCGAGATCCACGATCGGCACCGCCGTGCCCAGCGCCACGTCCGTGCCGCGCGTGGCCTTCAGCCACCAGTGGCGCACGCCGACGCCAAGCTCGAGGTTTTCGTCGACGGCATGGCGCAGCTCCAGGTCCGCCTGCGCACCCCAGCCGGTGCCAGTCTTGATGATGTTCGGCACCGGCCCGAGGTCGCTGCGCAGATGATGGCTGTCCTCGTTGCGCACCGTAGTGTAGGGAACCAGCGCGAGATCCATCGCGATGCTCGTGCGCTTCGAGAGGGAGGTGCGGGTCGCCAGCCCCAGGCGAATCGATTTCCAGGTCACCTCGTTGCTGATGACGAGCAGGCTGTCGGGAAGGTTGCCCCCGGCGATACCGAAGGGATCGTGGGTCACGGTTACCCCGAAAGCATCGGCGTGCTCGTTCCAGAGCTGAAACCCGGCGAACAGGCCGGCGGTGGTCCTGCCGCCGCCGGTCAGCCAGAGATCGCGGCCGATGTCGAGGCTGAAATATGACAACCGCTTCCCCGTCACGGAAGAAGTCGTGTCGAGGAATTTGACCTGCCCGGCTAGGTAGTCCTCGTCGTCGAACGATCCGTTGCGAATGACGCCCAGACCCACATTGCCCTTGATGAACCAGCGCTCGGCGGTAGTCCAGCGGCCATGCAGCTCGAGCACATGGGCCTGCAGATCTTCGTAGGTCAGAATCGATGTCGGATTGCCGAATATCGGGTCGAGGCCCTGGGCGTTGTGGCTGAGCTGCGTCCTGCCGGTGCTGAGCCAGTAGCGCAGGCCGGCCTCGAAGCCGGTCTGCGACTCCCAGGAAGCTTGCGCAAGCACCGCCGGGCAAACGCCCGCCAGAGCAAGCGCGAGAGCCAATATTTTTGTCATCGCGTATTCCCGATCAACCGCGCCAGGCCGACTGCATGCGCTGCACCCAGTCGTGGAAAGCCGCCATCTGCGTGGTCATGATCTTACGCGTGGCCTCGTCGCTGAGCCGGCCCTCGGTGTCGAACTTCGTCTGGTGCATGCCGATGAAAACCTCCGGGCGGGTCAGGCACAGGGCGTCGAGGCCGACCAGGATCTTGCGCAGCTCATACTGGTTGCGCGCGCCGCCCACCGGCCCGCCGGTCGCCGAGATCACCGCCACCGGCTTCCACTTGAACGGCTGCTCCGGCAGGCGCGAGAGCCAGTCGATCAGGTTCTTGAGCACCCCGGAGACCGAAAAGTTGTACTCGGGGCTGGCGATGAGCAGGCCGTCGGCTGCCTTGATCTCGTCGCGCATGCGCAGCACCTCCGCCGGCCAGCCGGCGTCCTGGATCTCCTGGTTGTAGAGCGGCACGCCGTCGTAGCGCGTGATGCGCAGGCGCATGCCCTGCGGCATCAGCTCGCCGGCCGCCTTCAGCGCGAGCAGGTTGTACGACTTCTTTCGCAGGCTGCCGCAGATGCCGAGGATGTCCATGGTCCGATTTATTTAGAATTCAAAGGATATGGCAGGCAAAGTTGATTCTATCGCCAAGAAATCCGGTTTCGCGCCCAGCCAGAGCTCGGGCTACCTGGTGCGCGACGCCCATCGCGCCTTTCAGCACATGCTCGAGAAGCGCATCGCCGCCTACGGCGTAACCCGCGGCCAATGGTACTTCCTGCGCGTGCTGTGGATCGAAGATGGCCTGTCGCAGCGCGAGCTGAGCGCGCGCGTCGGCATGATGGAGCCGACCACCGTCATCGCGCTGCGCGGCATGGAGAACGCCGGCCTCGTCAGGCGCGTGCGCAGCGACGACGACAAGCGCAAGACGCACGTCTGGCTCACGCCCAAGGGCAGGAAGCTGCAGGGGCAGCTGATCCCCGTCGTGCGGCGCATCGTCGCCGAGGCCGAAGCCGATATCCCGCGCCGCGACGTCGAGCTGTTCCGCGACGTCATCGCGCGCATGACGCGCAATCTCGACCGCCACCGAGGCTGAAAGGGCTGGTCTAGGTTTTGCCGTAGACGGGCACGACCGCGCCGCGAACGACGCGGTTCGCGCTCGAGGCGAGGAATACGATCGCTTCGGCGACTTCCTCGACCTTCGGCCATTTCGCGTGCTCGGCCTTGGGCATCGCGGCGCGGTTCGCCGGCGTGTCGAGGATCGACGGTGCGACGGCATTGACCCAGATGCCTTCGGCGGCGAGCTCCTCGCCGAGGCTTTGCGTGAGCGCTGCGACGGCGGCCTTGGCGGCGGTGTAGGCGCTCATGCCGGCGCCAAGCCTCGGCTCGAGCGCCGGCCGCGCGGCGACGTTGACGATCCGTCCGCCTTTTCCGGTTTTCCTCATCGTGCGCACCGCCGCCTGACAACACAGAAAACAGGTCTCGGCATTGAGGCGAAATTGCGCAGCGAACTGCTCGGCGGAAGTATCCGTGATGCCCGCCATGGCAAACCCTCCGGCGACGTGAATCGATGCCCAAAGCTGCGGCAGCTCGGCGTAGAAGCGGCCGACCGAGCGCTCGTCGCCGAGGTCGACGTTCTTCGTGATCCGCATGCGCTCGTGGCGCGAATGCGGGAAGCCGGCGAGCTCCTCGGCAGCGAAGTTCGGCACATGGCAGATCGCGCCCGCGTCCAGCAGCTTCCCGGCCACGGCGCGGCCCAAGGCGCCGGTACCGCCGGTCACGACTACGTGAACATCCTGAAATTGCATGATGAGTGCCGGGAATCTAGCATGCCTGCCATGCGTATCGTCTGCGTGCACGGATACGGCTGCGGCGGCGAAGACTGGGACGCCCAGCGGGCCGCGCTCGCGCCGCGGCATGAAGTCTTCGCTCCCGACCTCCCCGGCCACGGCAGCACGCCCGGCGCACCTCAAGACGCATCGATCGCGCGCTTCGCGAGTGAAGTTGCGAAGCTGATCGAGCCTGCGACCTTGCTGGTCGGCCACAGCATGGGATGCCGGGTCGTCCTCGAAGCAGCCAAAAATAATTCTTCCGATGTCGCGGGAATCGTCCTCATCGACGGCAGCCGCATCGGCTCCGCCTCCAACCGGATCGAGGCGCTCGGCTACGCCAGGTTCATCGATGGTTTTTTCGGCGCCATGATTCCCAATCCGCTGCTGCAGGCCGACGCTTTGCTCGCGCGCGCGAAACGGATGCCGGCGGATTTCGGCACCGCTCTGTTCCGGGACATCGTGCGCTGGGACGCAGCCGAGCTCGATGCCGCGCTCGCGGCGGTGCGCGTGCCGCTCCTGGCGATCCAGAGCACGGCGATCAACCCCGAGGGCAAGCGCGTCATGCTCAAGGCAGGCGAATCGTCGCCGTGGCTCGATCTGCTGCGCCGCGGAATACCTTCGGCAGAAATCCGCATCATCTCCAGCGTCGGCCACTTTACGCAGATCGAGGCGGCCGACGAGGTCAGCCGCCTGATCGGCGACTTCAGCGCTTGTGCGCTGCAGGAGCGGCGCCGCTGATATTGGCGTCGTAGCCCGGCAGCACGCGCATGTCGATCACCACGACCCTGCCGGCGCGCGCGAGGTCCAGGCCTTTCACGATTGCCGGCCGCACCTGCGCGACCTTGGTCACCGGGCCGATGCCTTCGGCGCCCTGCGCGCGCGCCATCGCGGCGATGTCGATGTCGGGATCGATGATCTTCTGGCCGATCCACTTGTTCTCCACCGGCCGCGCGCGCTCCTTCGCGACGCGCTCCTGGTGCACTTCGTCGTTGTAGAACGAGCGGTTGTTGCACACGATGAGCAGCGCGGGAATGCGGTAGCGCGCCGCGGTCCACACCGCGGTGTTCGCCACGAGGAAGTCGCCGTCGCCGACCAGCCCGACCGCGAGGCGGCCGCTGCCTTGCAGCGCGAGCGCCGCGCCGACGGTGAGCCCGGGCCCTGCTCCCACGCCGCCGCCGCCGTCCGCGCCGAGATAGTCAAGCGGATGGCGGAAATGGCGATAGGCACCGTTCCATCCGAGCGGCAGCTTGGCGATGCAGATATCGGCGCCCCTGGTCGCCTCGTCGAGCGCCTGCGCGACGGCAAGCAGGCTGACTTCCGGCGCTGCGGGAAAGCTTTTCGCTGCAGGCAAAGGTCTGGGTGGCCCCTTGCGGGCACTGCATGCCTCCAACAGGGGCCGCAGGGCGGTGTCCGGCTCGGTCAGAAGGATCACATCGGCGGGCGGCAGGCCCTGATGATCCATGCTCCAGCCGCGGTGCACATGCATGTCGCACGACACGTTGATCACCTTGGCCTGGACCGGATTCGCGCCGTAGGCCTGCTTGAGGGTGCCCGCGAGGTCGTTCCAGTCCAGCGCCAGAATGACATCGGCGTCGCGGATCGCCTGCGCGCTTTCGGCGCCGAGGAACACTCCCGGCGGACCCGCGTGCAATGCATGGTCGGTGGGAAAGGCGGCGCCCTGCTTCAGATCGGTGACCACGCTCGCCTGCAGCTTCTCGGCTAGCGCCACGCGCGCGTTCCAGCCCTCGAGCGAGCGCGTGCAGCGGCCCGCCATGATGAGCGGCGCGCGCGCCGAGGAGAGCAGCTTCGCGGCTTTCACGACGAGCTCGCGCGGCGGCTCCGGCGAATCCGCCGGCGCAAAGCGCGCCGGGTCCGGCAGCGGCGGCAAGGGCCCGATCTTCTGCTCCTGCACCGCGGCATCGAGGTTGATGTAGACCGGTCCCCGCGGCGCGGTGTTGGCGATCTGCACGCCGCGCAGCAGCGCCTCGAAGGCGGCCGGCACCGAGCCGGGCTGGTTGTCCCACTTCGTGTAGTCGCGGACCAGCGCGCCCTGGTCGCTCGCCGTATGCAGCCAATCGATCCAGGGACGGCGCTTGGCGGCGTCCCAGGGCCCGGTGGCGCCGAGCAGCAGCACCGGCACCCGGTCGCACCAGGCGTTGAAGATCGCCATCGTCGCGTGCATCAGGCCGACGTTGGAGTGCAGCACCGCGCCCATCATGCGATCCGAGGCTTTGGCGTAGCCGTGCGCGATCGCCACCGCCACCTCCTCGTGCACGCACAGCAGCATCTGCGGCCGCGTGTTGCCGGTGTAGTTGACCAGGCTGTCGTGCAGGCCGCGGAAGCTCGCGCCCGGATTGAGCGCGAGATAGGGCACGTCGAGCGCGCGCAGCATGGCGGCGATCGCGTCGCTGCCCCAGAGGTCCTGCTGCTGGGGAGAGGGAACCGGCTGCTCGATCATCGGTCGATCATAATCCGGCGCGCTCCTGCGTGCTATCATGCCGATTACTTAGTGTCCTAAGCTTATGACCCGCGAAGAGAACGAGCTGCTGTGCCGCGTCGAGCGCGATGCGCCGATGGGCCAGCTGATGCGCCGGCACTGGCTGCCCCTGTGCATGACGGAGGAAGTCGGCGCAGCCGACGGCGCGCCGGTGCGCGCGCGCCTCCTCGGCGAGGCCCTGGTGGTGTTCCGCGACACGCAGGGACGTCTTGGCGTCCTGGCCGAGCGCTGCCTGCACCGCGGAGCGTCGCTCGCCTTCGGGCGCAACGAGGACTGCGGCCTGCGCTGCCTGTACCATGGCTGGAAGTTCGACGTCGAGGGCAAGGTCGTGGACATGCCTTCGGAGGCGCCGGGCGCGGCCGAGCGCCTGGGCAAGAAGCACAAGTCCTACCCGGCGCGCGAAGGCGGCGGCTTCGTCTGGATCTGGATGGGGCCGCGCGAGGCCATGCGCGAGCTCGAGCCGCCGGCCTGGGCACCGACGCGCGACACGCGCACCAGCATCGTCAAGATGCACGTCGCCTGCAACTGGGCGCAGGTGCTCGAAGGCTCGATCGACTCGGCGCACAGCTCCAGCCTGCACTCCACCAACATGCCCGCGGCGGAAGTCGACGGCGCCAAGGCGACCGACAGCGCCTGGCTGCGCCCCTCCGTCGACAAGGCGCCACGGCTGCAGTTCGAGCCGACGAGCTACGGTTTTCGCTACGCCGCGATCCGCCAACCGATCCGCAATCCCGAGAACGACCAGTACGTGCGCACAACGCTGTTCATCGCGCCGTTCACCGTGCTCATCCCGCCCAACGACCGCTACAACCTGGCGCAGATGCTGGTCCCGCTCGACGATGTCAATACGATGTTCTACTGGATCGCCTGGCACCCGCACGCGGACAAAGGCATCCCGCAGGACGAGTGGCGCAAGTTCTGCGCGGCGACGGTCGGCGTCGACCTGGACGAGAACTTCAGGAAGAAGAGAACCCTGGAAAATCGCTATCTGCAGGACCGCGAGGCGATGAAGCGCGGTGACTGGACCGGCATCCAGGGCATCCCCACGCAGGACATGGCGATGTGGGAATCGATGGGCCCGATCGCGGAGCGCAGCCAGGACAGCCCCGGCTCTAGCGATCTCGCGGTGGCGCAGTTCCGGCGCATGATGGTCGCCGCGGCGAGGAAATTCCAGCGCGGCGAGCCCGCCATCGGCACGGCCGAGCCGCGCATTGCGCACGTCGAGCTCGCCTCGTTCGAGGGCATCGTCCCCAAGACCACCGACTGGCGCACTCTCGGGGTGCCCAAAGAGAAGCTGGCGCCGGTTAGCTAGCCTTGTTCCTGGTCACCGGCGGCGGGCGCGGCATCGGCGCTTCCATCGCGCGGCTTGCCGCCGCGCGCGGCCACCACGTCGCGATTCTCTACCGGGAGAATGACGCAGCTGCAGCGGCGCTGGTCAAGGAGATCGAGAAGGCGGGAGGCCGCGCTCTCGCGCTCAAGGCCGACGTAGGCGACGAAAAATCGCTGGTCAGGGCGTTCGAGACCGTCGACCGCGCCGGCCCCCTCGACGTCCTGGTCAACAACGCCGGCATCACCGGGAAGGTCGGCCGCCTCGCCGAGCTCCCGGGGGAGACCCTCGAGGAGATCCTTCGCATCAACGTGACCGGCGCCTTCCTCGCCTCGCGCGAGGCAGTGCGCCGCATGTCGACAAAGCACGGCGGGCGTGGCGGCGCGATCGTCAACGTCTCCTCGGGCGCCTCACGCACCGGCTCGCCGGGGGTCTGGATCCACTATGCGGCGAGCAAGGGCGCGCTCGACACCCTGACCATCGGCCTCGCGAAGGAGGTGGCCGCCGAGGGCATCCGGGTCAACGGCGTGCGCCCGGGCCTGGTCGACACCGATATCCACGCCGGGCGCCCGCCCGGACAGCTTGAGCAGATGGCGCAGCGGGTGCCGCTCGGCCGCATCGGCCAGCCGGTGGAGATCGCCCAGGCGGTTCTGTGGCTCGCCTCGAAGGAAGCGTCGTATGTCACCGGGGCCATCCTCGACGCCAGCGGCGGAGTTTGACGCGTTTGCTATATTAGAGGCTGGCAACTTTTGAAAGGAGGTGATCCAGTGAGAAACGACCATGGCAGCACCGGCCGGCAGCACTCCGGATCAACCCGCAGTTTCAGGAGTCTGGCGCGCAGCTAGGCCGACTGCCTAGGCAACCGCAGTAAAAGGTAGCAGTACCAGCGCCCCGAGCGCTTGCGCTCGGGGCGTTTCATTTTGGTAGGCTGCGTCCATGGACGCGATGCGCGAGGATTCTCCCGAGGCCAAGGAGCACCTGCTGCGCGAAGACCGGCGCCTTCTCGGCCGATTGCTCGGCGAGGTGATCGGCGAGCAGGTCGGCGCCGACATGCTGGAGCGCATCGAGCGCATCCGGCAGACCGCGGTGGGCTTCCGCCGCGCCGAGTCGGGCGCCGCGCACTACGTGCCGGCGGTCAAGGCCGAGCTCGAGGCGCAGCTTAATTCGCTCGATCTCGAGCAGACCTCTCACGTGGTGCGCGCATTCAGCTTCTTTTCGCATCTGCTCAATATCGCCGAGGACGAGCAGCAGCACCGGCGCCGGCACGCGCACGCCGCCGCCGGCTCGCCGCGGCGCCCCGGCAGCCTGTCGTACGCGCTCGACCGGGCCCGCGACTCGGGCGTCGGCGCCGAGGCGCTGCTCAAGTGGTTCGGGCGCGCGCGCGTAAGCCCGGTGCTCACCGCGCATCCCACCGAGGTGCAGCGTCAGAGCATCCTCGACTGCGAGCGCGAGATCGCGCGGCTGCTGGCGCAAGCGCCGACGGCCGAGCGCGACCAGGCGATGCACCGCGAGGTGCTGCGCCTTTGGCTCACGGCGATGCTGCGCAGCGCCCGGCTCGAGGTCGGCGACGAGATCGTCAACGGCGCCGCCTACTTCCGCCTGACCTTCCTCAACGAGCTGCCGCGGCTTTACGCCGAGTTCGAGGCAGCGATCAAGGAGCGCTTCGAGCTCGAGCGCGCGCCGCGGCTGCCGCCTTTTCTTACCGTCGGCACCTGGATCGGCGGCGACCGCGACGGCAACCCTTATGTCACCGGGACGGTGGTGCGCAGCGCTTTCATGCAGCAGGCGCGGCTGCTTTTCACGCATTACCTCGAGGAGGTGAACCTCCTCGGCAAGGAGCTCGCCCTCTCGACGCGCATCAAGGCCGTGCCGCCCGACATCGCGGCTCTGGCAGCGCAGTCGGGAGACGAGTCGGCGTACCGGCACGATGAGCCCTACCGCCGCATCGTCTCGGGCATCTATGCGCGCCTCGCCGCGACCGCCGAGGCGCTTGCCGAGCTGCGGGCGAGCCCGGCGCCGATCGCGGCGCGTGCGCCGTACGCGGCAGCCGGGGAATTCGCCGCCGAGCTGGACGCCATCGAGCGCGGCCTCGAGGCGCAGGGCGCCGGGCTCCTGGCGCATGGACGCCTGAGCGCGCTCGAGCGCAAGGTCAGCCTGTTCGGCTTTCACCTCGCGCCGATCGATCTGCGGCAAAGCGCCGGCGAGCACGAGAAGGCCGTGGCCGAGCTCCTCGAACGTGCCGGGGTCGAGCGCAGCTATGCCACTCTCGAGGAGGCTGATCGAGTTTCCCTCCTGATTCGCGAGCTCTCCAGCCCGCGGCCGCTGCGCTCGCCGCATATCGAATACTCGCCGTTCCTCGAGAAGGAGCTGGCGATCCTCGCCGCCGCGGCCGAAGGGCGTCGTCGCTTCGGCGCGCGCGCGCTGCCCCACTACGTGATTTCGCACTGCGAAGCGGTGTCGGATCTGTTCGAGGTCGGGCTGCTGCTGCGCGAGGCGGGGCTGCTGCGCCCCGGGGCCAGCGTGCCGCTCGAGCTCGACATCATTCCGCTGTTCGAGTCGATCGCGGATCTGGAGCAATGCAGCGAGGTGCTCGCGGCGGCACTCGACCTGCCCCTCTACCGCAGCTGGGTCGAGGCGCGCGGCAACGAGCAGGAAGTCATGCTCGGCTACTCCGACAGCAACAAGGACGGCGGCTACCTCACCTCCAACTGGTCGCTGTACAAGGCCTCTGAGGCCCTGGTGGAGGTATGTCGCGCGCGACGCGTGCGCTTGCGCCTGTTCCACGGCCGCGGCGGCACCATCGGCCGCGGCGGCGGCCCGAGCTACGACGCGGTGCTCGCGCAGCCGCCCGGGACGGTCGACGGCGCGCTGCGGCTCACCGAGCAGGGCGAGGTGATCGCGAGCAAATACGCCGACCCCGAGAGCGGACGCCGCAACCTGGAGACGCTCGCCGCAGCGACGCTGGAGGCGAGCCTGGCGCGGCCGCCGCGCCACGAGCGCGCCGAGCGCCACGCGGGGATCGTGGAGGACCTTTCGGCGCGCGCGTTTCGCGCCTACCGCGCGCTGGTCAAGGACACGCCGGGCTTCGTCGATTATTTCCGCGCCTCGACGCCGATCGCCGAGATCTCCGACCTCAACATCGGCAGCCGGCCCGCCTCGCGCCGCGCTTCGCAGCAGATCGAGGACCTGCGCGCGATCCCCTGGGTGTTCAGCTGGAGCCAGTGCCGGCTGATGCTGCCGGGCTGGTACGGCTTCGGCGCCGCGGTCGAAGGCTGGCTCGAGGCCCGCGGCGGCACGCTCGACGAGCTGCGCGACATGCATCGCGGCTGGCCGTTCTTCCGCAGCCTGCTCTCCAACATGGACATGGTGCTCGCCAAGAGCGATCTCGCCATCGCCTCGCGCTACGCCGAGCTGGTGCCCGACGACAGACTGCGCCGCGAGGTATTCGGCCGCATCGCCGACGAATGGCAGCGCTCGCGACGCTGGCTCGCCGCGATCACCGGCCGCGCCGAGCTCCTCGCCGACAACCCCACGCTCGCGCGCTCGATCCGCAGCCGCTTTCCCTACCTCGACCCGCTCAACCACCTGCAGGTCGAGCTCCTGCGCCGCTACCGCGCCGGCGGCACCGACGAGCGCCTGCTGCGCGCCATCCATCTGACGATCAATGGCCTCTCCGCCGGACTCCGAAACAGCGGCTAAGGGAATAGACAAGCGTCCTGACATTCCTTAACGCTGGTCCGTTGTTCTCGACGTCTTTACAACATCGTTGCACCGCACACTTGCAAGAGTGTTTGAGATCCCGGGCGCTATCGCCTATCTGAGGCACGATCAAGGCGCATCCATGAACACCACAGGGAGGCGGCCATGGGAAGGATCGGACGGACTTACCCGGCTTACGAGCTACAAAACTCCGCCACCGCTTACCGGCGCTTTACGGGGCCTGCGTTGCCGATTCCCAACGCGATGCTGATAACGGCGCTACGCCACAAAGTGACTGGTGGAATCATGGCCTTCATAGTTGCCCTGGGCTTTATCGGTTGGCTTTTGGCTTGGCCTTTGGCTTAGGATTGCGCGATGGAGCTCATCCCGAGCGAGCGCGCTGTCCTAGGCCAGATCAGCGCGCTGTTTTTGGAGGCCTCGGTACGGACTTATCGCTTGAAGGCCTTGACGTCCCGCTGGCCGGTCTTGCACTACGACGCTTACAACGGGGGTTACACCGGCCTGGTTAAAAGAGGCTACATCGCAAGATCGCCTGACGGTCTGAGCTTCAGTATCACCAATGCCGGTCTTAAGGCGATGGGCGCGATAGCCAAAGGGCGCCGTCAGTAGAGCGTTATCCGCCGAGCTTACCGCTTGAGGACCCTGCGAATCGTTTCTGCGAGGATGCTCTTGCTATAGGGCTTGGTGACATAGCCGTCCGCACCCAGCGCAAGACCCTTTCGAATGTCCTCGGCTTCACTTTTAACAGTCAGCATGACGACGGGAAGCAGGGCGATTCTTGGATGCCGCCTTATGTCGGCCAGCAAGTCGAAGCCGTCGCCGTCCGGAAGCATTACATCCAGAAGCAGAAGGTCCGGCGCGCCGTCCTTCTGCAACGTTTCAAGCAAGGCGCTGGCGGACTCGGCAGTGCGTACCGCATAACCCGCCATCGTGATCCGCATATTCGCCAGCGCAAGCTGATCGGGGTCGTCCTCGACGATCAGAACCACGGTATCGCCGGTCGCCTTTCGAGGTCCGGGGAGGTTCTTTAGGCGATCTTCCGCAAGGTATACCCCTGAGCGCGAGAGAGAGGCGCCTGCGGCCTTCGTGTCCGCCTCGAGGCGGGTCTTATCCTCCTCGACCAGCGGTGGTAGCGTCGCGTCCTGACTGCGCTTGAATTGCAGCTTCGTGAGGGGTTGGACGGGGACCGCGTCGACCAGGCCGAGCTCCACCATTTCCGCCAGCCAGTCGTCGATCAGCTCGTCCGAATACCGGCGCAAATACGCTCGAATTACCTCCGAGTGCCCTTGGAACTCCACCAGCCCGAGTATGCGGCGGTAATCGGCTGGCAAAAGGTCCGTCTTGTTCTGGCTCTCCCAGAAGGCTTTACGGCCCGTGGCTGTCAAAGCGTAGACACGGGCAGTGCTCAGGTTAGTCACGCGGCGCCAAGGCTGCACATCCGGCAGCATTGTAGCGAGCGTTTCGCCCCCTTGTCCGGTTCCGCTGCTATACGGGCGGAAGTTGGCCGTTAACGAGCACGAAAACGATGATCAATGGAAGTGACAGCACCTGCAACCACACGTCTGCGTAAGAGTATTGAAGGTAAGCAAGTGCGGTCAGGGCGCAAAGAAGCGGCCACTTGATTTTTTCGTATCGCGCTGCGAATGAGCCTAAAACCAGTGCGCTCTGCATGGAAAAGTCATATTTGGTCTGCCCCACGTTTCCCCCGAAGATTGGTAGC
>DASQGB010000350.1:0-5650 GCA_035632815.1 Burkholderiales bacterium
GAAGCGCTTGACCAGCGGCGCGACATCGGCGAAGTCCTCGGGCCGCGCGGACAGGCGGTAGAACGCGGAGAGCTTGAGCGCGAAGTCGGCGCGCTTCTCGAGCAGGCGCATGACGGCGCGGATGCCGGGCGAATCCATGGAGGGGTCCCCTTTCATGCGCCCCAGATGCTCGAACACCACCGGCACCGGAGAGCGCGCGAGGCGCGGCTCGAGGTCCACCCATTCGTCGGCGGAGTCGACGTTGACCTCGACGTGCCAGCGGTGCGGCACGCAGCGCCGCGCGAGCTCGTCGAATACCGCGGTGCTCGCTCCGCCCAGGCGCGAGCTCATGACGCGCGCGGCGACGAAGCCCGCGTTGGAGAGCTTCTGCAGCTGGATGAACTCGATCTCGGGATGGATCGTCGCCACGCCGCGCGACACGATGCTGTTGGCGCGGCACTCCTCGATCGCGTAGCCGGTGGCCGAGTTGTCGAAGCCGTAACAGCTCGCGTTCACCTGCACGCAGCGCCGGATGCCGAGCGCGCGCATCCAGGCGAGGTAGTACTCGAGCGGGTAAGGCATCGGGTTGTACGAGCGCTCCGGCGCGAGCGGGAAGCCCGGCTCGAAGACATGCGCGTGGCAGTCGGCGGCGCCGGGCACCGGCCAGGCATCGCCGAGCCGCGCGCGGATCTCATCGGGAGAGGGCGCCAGGCGCATCGCGCGCCATCGTAGCGTTCATTTGCATTTTGTGCAGTGCGGGAGTAGCGTGGCGCCCCTCTTGGACCGCGACTCCCAACCCGGGAAATCCTCGCGGGCGGCGCTCACCCTTGCCGCCCTCGGCATCGTCTTCGGCGACATCGGCACCAGCCCGCTTTACGCGGTCAAGGAAACCTTCAATCCCGAGCACGGCATCCCGCTCACTGAGGCCGCCGTCCTGGGCGGGCTGTCGACCATGTTCTGGGCGCTGATGATCGTGGTCTCGCTGAAGTACGTGATGTTGATCATGCGCGCCGACAACCGCGGCGAGGGCGGCGTGATGGCGCTGATCGCGCTTGCCCAGAGCGCGGTGCGAAACCATCCCGGGTGGCGCCTGCCGCTGCTGCTCATCGGCTGCTTCGGCGCGTCGCTCTTCTATGGCGACGCGGTGCTCACCCCGGCGATCTCGGTGCTCTCGGCGGTCGAGGGCCTCGAAGTTGGCACCAGCGCGCTCAAGCCCTACGTGGTGCCGGTCGCGGTGGTGGTGCTGCTCGCGCTGTTCGCGCTGCAGGCGCGCGGCACGGCCGTCGTCGGCAGGATGTTCGGGCCCGTGACCATGGCCTGGTTCCTCGCCATCGGCGCCGCCGGCCTCTACGGCATCGTGCAGCAGCCGCAGATCCTGCGCGCCCTCGACCCGCTGCACGCGGCTGCCTTTCTCACCGGCCACGGCGCCGCGTCCTTTCTGGTGCTCGCCTCGGTCGTGCTCGCCGTCACCGGCGCCGAGGCGCTGTACGCCGACATGGGCCACTTCGGCAAGGGACCGGTGCGCATCGCCTGGTTCAGCCTGGTCGCGCCGGCGCTGGTGCTGAACTATTTCGGGCAGGGTGCGCTGCTCATCGCGCAGCCAGAGGCGGCGTCGAACCCCTTCTACCTGCTGCTGCCGGGCTGGGCGCTGTACCCGATGGTGGCGCTCGCCACGGCGGCGACCGTGATCGCCTCGCAGGCGGTCATCTCGGGCGCCTTTTCGCTTACCCGGCAGGCGGTGCAGCTCGGCTTCCTGCCGCGCATGAACGTCGTGCACACTTCGGCGCGCGAGATCGGCCAGATCTACATCCCCAGCGTCAACTGGCTGCTGTGCGCGGTGGTGATCGCGGCAGTGATCGGTTTTGGCTCTTCGTCGAATCTGGCGGGAGCCTACGGCGTCGCGGTGACCGGGACGATGCTGGTCGACACGCTGCTCACTTTCTTCGTCATCCGCTTTGGCTGGGGCTATCCGCTCGCGCTGTGCATCCTGTCGACCGGGTTTTTCCTGGTCATCGACCTGACGTTCTTTGCCGCGACACTGACCAAGATCGACGACGGCGGCTGGTTCCCGCTGGTCATCGGCGCCGCGGTATTCATCGTGATGACCACCTGGCGGCGCGGGCGCGAGATCCTGTATGCGCGCTTGATCGAGCAGGCCATACCGCTCGCGCCCTTCCTCGAATCCCTGTTCCGCGATCCGCCGCAGCGCGTGCCCGGCAGCGCGGTGTTCCTCACCGCCACGCCCGACTCCACGCCGCACGCGCTGCTGCACAACCTCAGCCACAACAAGGTGCTGCACGAGCGCGTGGTGTTCCTCACCGTCGACGTCCGCGACGTGCCCTGGGTGGCATCCGAGGAGCGCATCGCCTGCGAGAGCCTGGGCCACGGCTGCTGGCGCGTCAGCGTGCGCTACGGCTTCATGGACCGGCCCGACGTCACGCGCGCGCTCGAGCTATGCGGCGCGCTAGGCCTCGACTTCAACCTGATGGAAACCTCGTTCTTCCTCTCGCGCCAGCTCATCGTCCCCGGCGAGGCAGGCCCCGGCATGATGGTATGGCGCGAGCGCATGTTCGCCGCCATGGCGCGCAACGCCGGCAGCATCGCCGACTACTTCAACATCCCCGCCAACCGCGCCATCGAGCTCGGCACCCGGGTGCAGATCTAGGGGGACAAGACCTTCCGCACTGCCGCGGAGCGAGGCAAGGGATCGACCGCGCCGTAGCCGGTCGTCGCCAGCGCCGCGGCGGCGTTCGCGTAGCGGGCGGCGTCCCAGATCGAATCGCCGGCGGCGAGGCGGGCGAGCGCCGCGCCGCAGAAGCAGTCGCCCGCGCCGGTGGCGTCGACCGCCTTGACGGCGAGTCCCGGGATGCGCTCGCGCTTCGCACCGTCGCTCACCACCGCGCCTTCCGGCCCCAGCTTCAGAAACACGGTTTTCGCGCCGAGCCGGTGCGCCCAGTCCAGGATTTCTTCAGGTTTATCGAGAGAACTCAGCGTTCGTCCATCTTCGATGCTCGGAAAGAAGTAATCGGCCATCGCCGCCGCGGCGGCGATCAGCGCCCGCGCCCGCGCGAGCGGCCAGAGCTTGAGCCGCAGGTTCGAGTCGAACGATACCTTGGCGCCGCCTGAGCGCGCCGCCTCGAAGGCCGCGAGGACCGTATCCGTCGCCGAAGCCGAGATCGCCATGCTGATGCCCGAGGCATGCACGCAGGAGGCTTTTGCGAGGAGATCTTTGGGCAAATCCTCGGGCCGCATGCGGCTCGCCGCCGAGCCGGCGCGCAGGTAGCTGAAGACATGGCCTTGCGCGCCGTGCGTGACGAAGTAAGCCGCGGTGTGGGCCTGCGGATCGACGGCCACCGCGCGCGTGTCGACACCCTCGGCCTTCCACAGGGCGAGGAACATGCGCCCGAACTCGTCGTCGCCGAGCCGGGTCACATAGGCCGTGCGCGCTCCGCTGCGCGCGGCGGCGATGATCATGTTCGAGCTGTCGCCGCCGAACCCCTGGAGAAAGTTTCTTTCCGAGGATCGAGTCTGGTTGAACTCGATCATCGGCTCGCCGATGGAAACAATCACTGCAGGAACCGCCTGGCGTGCGCAGCGGCCTTTGCGCGGTCTCCCTTCGCGAGAGCGTCCTGGTCGACGATGTTGTTTCCCACGCCGACGAGCGCCGCGCCGGCGTCGAAGTAGGCCTGCATGTTTTGCAGCGACACCCCGCCGGTCGGGCACAGCAGGATGTCGGGGAATACGGCGTGGACGGCCTTCAGATGGTCTGCGCCGCCGCTCGAGGCCGGGAAGACCTTGACGATGTCGGCGCCTTCGCGCTGCGCGGCGAGGATCTCGCCCGGCGTGAAGCCGCCGATGAGCGCCGCGCAGCCGGCCGCGTGCGCGAGCTTCGCCATGCCGGGAACCAGGCAGGGCGACACGAGAAACTTCGCGCCGGCATCGAGGCAGCGCTGCGCTGTGCCCAGATCGAGCACTGTCCCGGCGCCAACCAACATCTTCGGCGAGAGAGTTTTTATCAAATCCACGCCGCCCGGCGTCGTCATGGTGATCTCGAAGACGCCGAACCCGGCCTGCGCAAGACCCTCTACTGCGCGCTCCGTAAGCTCGGCGCTGGCGAGGCGCAGCACTGGAACGACCCGCTGGGCGAGCAGTCGATCGCGCACTTCAACGTTCCTTGCCAAAGATCAGCTCCTTTGTCGGCTGCGATAGTATCCAGACCATGCCAGAGCTTGTCGACCTGCGCTCCGACACCGTGACCCGCCCCTCCGAGGGCATGCGCCGCGCGATGATGCAAGCCGAGCTGGGCGACGATGTGTTCGGGGACGACCCGACTGTGAACCGCCTGCAGGAGCGCGCCGCCGAGATCTTCGGCTTCGAGGCGGCGCTCCTCTTTCCCTCCGGCACGCAATCGAACCTCGCGGCGCTGATGAGCCATTGCCAGCGCGGCGAGGAGGTGATCCTCGGCCAGGAAGCGCACAGCTATCGCTACGAAGCCGGCGGCGCCGCGGTGCTCGGCTCGATCCAGCCGCAGGCGATCGCCAACCGGCCCGACGGCACGCTCGATCTCGCCGAGGTCGAGGCGGCGATCAAGCCCGACGACCCGCATTTCGCGAAGACTCGCCTGCTCGCGCTCGAGAACACCATTTCCGGCCGGGTCTTGTCGAGAAAGTATCTCGATGAAGCCCTCACGCTGGCGAGAAGAAGAGGTCTCTCTACGCATCTGGACGGCGCGCGCGTCTTCAATGCTTCGGTGCAGCAGAAGATCAGGGTCAAGGACCTCTGCGCGGGGTTCGATTCCGTGTCCGCCTGCCTGTCGAAGGGTTTGGGCGCCCCAGCGGGAACGCTTCTTCTCGGCAAGGATGAATTCATTCAGAAGGCAAGGAGAGCCAGGAAGATCCTCGGCGGCGCGATGCGCCAGGCGGGCATCATCGCCGCCGCCGGCCTGTACGCGCTCGAGCACAACGTCGGTCGCCTAGCGGAGGATCACCAGAACGCGCAGAAGCTGGCGACGGGGCTTGCGGAATCGAAGCTTCCGGTCGAGCAGCATACCAATATGGTGTTCGTAAAGATTCCCGCCGAGCGCGTCGGGGCGCTGGCGAGCCATCTGAAAAGCAACGGCATCCTTGTCCTGCCCGGTCCGCGCATGCGACTGGTGACCCATCTCGACGTCGACACCGCGGCCATCGACCGCGCGATTACGGCATTGCGCGCGTTCTTTTAGCGGGCCTTCCTGAACACGAAGGGCGTCGGACTGCGGGTGTCGATGACGCTGAACGCGAATTGCTTGCAGCCCGGACTGGAGAAGCTGAAGTAGCGGCCGAAGATCCTCACCAGGTACGCCGAGCCAAAGACCCGGTAGCCCATCCTGAAGCAGGACTTGAGCGAGTCGGCGTTGGTCGACTCGACGTAGGACACGATGCCCTTGTATCCCGAGCGCAGACAGTCGTCCAGCGCCATGGTCATGCCAATGGCGTGCAGCCGCTGGCCGCGATAGCGGCGGTCCGTGAAGCCTTTGTACATGTAGACATATGCCGGGGTGAACTGGAGCTCCAGCCCGGCAATGCCGATCGGGGTCGGCCGCGACGAGTACCAGCCGTACGCCGAAAGGACCTCGCCGTCGCGCAGCGCAAAGCAACGATCGCCTCGCGAGGCGTTCTGCTGGAGGAACTTC
>DASQGB010000351.1:0-4632 GCA_035632815.1 Burkholderiales bacterium
CAGGTACTTGCGCACTTCGTAGGCGAGCTCGAGGTTGAACTCGAGCTCGGCCTTGCCGCTCGCCGAGACGACGCCCGGGGCCGTGTAATGGTGGCCGACGTCGACGGCGACCAGCAGCGCCGCGAAAGTCCTAGAAACGCGTGAAATCAGGCTTACGCTTCTCGAGGAAGGCGCTCATCGCTTCCTTCGCTTCGGGCGAAGCGAGGCGCTCGACGAAGATTTTGCCTTCTTCGGCAATTCGATTCTTGACCGTCGCTTCCAACCCGGATTTCAAAAGGCGCTTGGTCAGGCGCAGGGACTCGGGCGGCAGGGCGGCGAGCGCATTCGCTGTTTCTTCGGCCTTCGCCATCAGGCTCTCGGGCGCCAGCACCTCGGTCACGATGCCGGCTTCGCGCGCCTTCTCCGCCGTGAACGGCTGGCCGAGGAGCAGCAGCTCCGCAGCGCGCTGGTAGCCCGCGAGGAGCGGCAAGAGATAGGTTGAGCCGAACTCGGGCACGATGCCCAGCGGCACGAACGGCAGCTGGAAGCGCGCCGTGCTCGCCGCATACACGAAGTCACAGTGCAGCAGCAGGGTGGTGCCGATGCCGACCGCCGGGCCGGCGACGGCAGCAACCACAGGTTTTTTCAGATTGGGAAGAACCGCGAAGAACTTCCAGGTCGCAGATGCCTCGCCCTGCGGCGGGCGCTTGAGGAAATCGGCGAGATCGTTGCCGGCGGTGAAGCAATCGCGGCTGCCGTGAAGCAGGATCGCGCGCGCCTGCGGATCCGCGTCGGCGGCCGCCAGCGCGTCGGCGAGCTGCAGGTACATCTCGGCCGTGAGGGCGTTCCTCTTCTCCGGGCGCGCGAGCTCGATGCGCGCCACGCGGTTGCGGGTTTCAGCCTTTATCAAGGCGGTAATCCTTCAATTGCTGCCGCAGCGTGAGCTTGGAAAGCTTGCCGGTCGCGGTATGCGGCAGCTCGGCCACGAACAGCACATCGTCGGGCATCCACCACTTGGCGATCTTGCCCTCGTAGAACTTGAGCAGCTCGTCCTTCGAGACGTCCTTGCCCGGCTTCTTCACCGCTACCACGACCGGGCGCTCGTCCCACTTCGGGTGCTTGACGCCGATCACCGCGGCTTCCGCGATCGCCGGATGCGCCACGGCGATGTTCTCGAGGTCGATCGAGCTGATCCATTCGCCCCCCGACTTGATCACGTCCTTCGAGCGGTCGGTGATCTGCATGTAGCCCTCGGGGTCGAGGGTCGCCACGTCGCCCGTGGGAAACCAGCCGCCCAGGAGAGGATCGCCGCCTTCGCCCTTGAAGTAGCTCTTGATCACCCATGGCCCGCGCACCTGCAGGTCGCCGAAAGCCTTGCCGTCCCAGGGCAGCTCGCCTCCGTTCTCGTCGACGATGCGCATGTCGACGCCGAAGATGGCGCGGCCCTGCTTGTTCTGCAGCGCGTAGCGCTGCTCCTTGTCGAGCTTCTCCTGCTTGGCCTTCAGGGTGCCGGCGGTGCCGAGCGGGCTCATCTCGGTCATGCCCCAGGCGTGCAGCACCCGCACGCCGTAGTCGTCCTGGAACGTGCGGATCATCGCCGGCGGGCAGGCCGAGCCGCCGATCACCACGCGCTCGAGCGTGGAGAAGCGCAGCTTCTGCTCCTTCATGTAATTGAGCAGCGCCAGCCACACCGTCGGCACCCCGGCGCTCATCGTCACTTGCTCGGCCTCGAACAGCTCATACAGGCTCTTGCCGTCGAGGTGCTGGCCGGGAAACACCATCTTCGCGCCGGCGAGCGCGCACGAGTAAGGCAAGCCCCAGGCATTGACGTGGAACATCGGCACCACCGGCAGCACGACTTCGCGCGCCGACAGGCTGAGCGTGTCGGGCAGCGCAGCGGCGTAGGCGTGGATCATGGTAGAGCGGTGCGAATACAGCGCCCCCTTGGGGTTGCCGGTAGTGCCCGAGGTGTAGCATAGGCAGGCCGCGGTGCGCTCATCGAACGACGGCCATTCGAAGTCCGCCGCTTCCTTCTCTATCAAGTCCTCATAGCAAAGGACCCCCGGGATCTTCGGCAGGTGCGCGCGGTCGGTCATCGCCACATAGCCCTTCACGGACTTGAGCTGCGGCGCAAGCTTCTCGATCAACGGAGCAAAGGTGATGTCAAAAAAAACGAATTTGTCCTCGGCGTGGTTGGCGATGTAGGCGATCTGCTCCGGGAACAGGCGCGGGTTGATGGTATGGATCACCGCGCCGCTGCCGGCGACCGCGTAATAGATCTCGAAATGCCGGAAGCCGTTCCAGGCCAATGTCGCCACCCGATCATGGGGATTTATCTGCAAACGCTTTAAAGCATTTGCCAGACGCTTGCACCGGGCGTGGGAGTGCCGATAGGTATATCGGTGCATGGCGCCTTCGACCGTCTTGGAGACGATCTCCGTCGCGCCGTGGTGGCGGTCGGCATGCTGGACCAGGCCGCTGATGAGCAGCGGCTGGTCCATCATCAGGCCATGCATCGGTTCGTCCTCCTCCTTCAAGGTAGTTTATCCTAGCGGAATGAACGTCAAGGACGTGGCGGCCCTCTTCGAGCTGCCGTTCTCCGAGCTCCTCTACGAGGCACAGACAGTCCACCGCCAGCACTTCGACCCCGCAGCGCTGCAGCTCTCGACGCTGCTGTCGGTCAAGACCGGCGGTTGCCCGGAGGACTGCGCCTACTGCCCGCAGTCGCGGCGCTATGCGACCGGAGTCGCAGACGAGGAGATTCTGGATCTGCAGCAGGTGGTCGACGCAGCGGCTGCCGCCAAGGCGAACGGCGCAAGCCGCTTCTGCATGGGCGCGGCCTGGCGCAGCCCGAAGGAGCGCGATCTTGCCCCTGTTCTGGAAATGATAAACGCGGTAAAGCAGCTGGGGCTGGAAACCTGCGCCACGCTGGGCATGCTCAAGCCCGGCCAGGCCGAGCGCCTGCACGACGCCGGCCTCGACTACTACAACCACAACCTCGACACCTCCCCCGAGTTCTACGGCCAGATCATCAGCACGCGCGAGTACCGCGACCGGCTGGAGACGCTCCAGCGCGTGCGCGGCGCCGGCATGCGCGTGTGCTGCGGCGGCATCGTCGGCATGGGCGAGTCGCGCCGCGACCGCGCCGCGCTCATCGCGCAGCTTTCTAGCCTCGATCCCTATCCCGAGAGCGTGCCGATCAACAACCTGGTGCGCGTCGAGGGAACCCCGCTCGCCGATGCCGAAGAACTGGATGCGCTCGAGTTTGTCCGCACCATCGCCGCTGCCCGCATCAGCATGCCGAGGGCCTGGGTCAGGCTCTCGGCCGGGCGCAGCGAGATGAGCGACGCCGTGCAAGCGCTGTGCTTCCTGGCCGGCGCCAACTCGGTGTTCTACGGCGAGAAACTGCTGACGACAGGAAATCCCGAAGCGGTCCGCGACCGCGAGTTGTTCGCGCGCCTGGGCCTGAAACCCGCGGTCTAGTCCGGAGCCTTCCCTCTCATGAACGACGTCGCGCGTTACGACGTACGTGACGGCATCGCCGTCATCACCATGAACAATCCGCCGGTGAACGGACTGGGCAACGCGCTGCGCGCCGGCCTGATGGAGGCGCTGAAGCGGGCCGAGGCCGACCCGGCGGCCAAGGCGGCGGTGATCATCGGCTCTCCGAGGGCGTTCTCGGGCGGCGCCGACATCCGCGAATTCGGCAAGCCGCGCGAGAAGCCCGACCTGCCGGACATCAACGACCAGCAGGACTCGATGCGCAAGCCGTTGGTCGCTGCGATCGGCGGCTTCGCGCTCGGCGGCGGCCTGGAGCTTGCGCTCGGCTGCCATTACCGGGTCGCGGCGCCGCGCTCGCAGCTCGGCCTGCCCGAGGTGAAGCTCGGCATCCTCCCCGGTTCGGGCGGCACGCAGCGCCTGCCGCGCATCATCCCGATGGCCGAGGCCGTGCGCATGATGACCACCGGCACGCCGATTCCCGCGGAGAAAGCCAAGGAGCTCGGCCTGGTGGACGAGATCGCGCAGGGAGATCTCCTTGAATTTGCACTTTCATTCTCAAAGAAACTCCTCTCGGAGGGAAAAGGCGCTAAACGCATCCGCGATCAGGAGGCAAAGCTCGACGGCGATCCCAAGGCCTTTTTCGCGAAAGTGCGCGAGCAGGTGGCGAAGGAATCGAAGGGCTATCCGGCGCCGCTCGTGATCGTCGACTGCGCCGAAGCGGCGGCGACCAGGCCTTTCGACGAAGGCCGCAAGGTCGAGCGCGAGGGCTTCGCCCGTCTGGTCCAGACCAGCGAGTCCAAGGCGCTGCGCCACATGTTCTTCGCCGAGCGCCAGACCTCCAAGATTCCCGACGTCCCCGAAGACACCGCGGCGCGCGAGGTGAAGAAGGCGGCGGTCATCGGCGCCGGCACCATGGGCGGCGGCATCGCCATGAGCTTCGCCAATGCCGGCATCCCCGTGACGCTCGTCGACATGAGCCAGGAGGCGCTCGAGCGCGGGATCAAAACCATCAGCAAGAACTACGCGGCCACCGTCTCGAAAGGGCGCCTGAAGCAGGAAGAGATGGACAGGCGCATGGCGCTGATCAAAGGTTCTACCAGCCTTGCGGATTCACGGGAGGCTGACATCGTCATAGAAGCGGTGTTCGAGCGC
>DASQGB010000352.1:0-1520 GCA_035632815.1 Burkholderiales bacterium
ATCGCGAGCTTGGTCGCGGTGGAGGTGGTGAGCGGGCCCGGCGTAAGGAGGATCGGTTCTTTCGGGACGGTCATGATTTCTCCGTATTGAGCCGCCAGGCCTGCGTCTTTACCACCAGCACGCGCGTCGCGAGAGTGTAGACCAGGCAGACGAGCACCGAGGCGAACACGGTGACGCTGGCGAGCGCCGACGCCGGGCCGATCTCGCCGGCCTCATCGAGGTGCATGATCGCCACCGCGGCGAGTATGGTGTGCGGGGCATACAGGAACACCACGCAGGACAGCGTCGAGATCGAGACCACGAAATAGTAGCGCGCGATCTCCAGGATCGCGGGCAGGCACACCGGCACCGTGACGCGGAAGAAGGTCTTGTAGAACGGCACTTTGAGCGAGGCCGAGACCGCTTCGAACTCGTCGTCGAGGGACTTCAACGCCGTGACTGCCGTGAGATGGCCCGAGGTGTAGTAATGCACCACCGTCGAGATGACGAGGATCGCCATCGACTGGTAGAGGAAGCCGAGCGGGTTGGAGGGATGGTTGAAGAACATGATGTAGCCCAGGCCGAGGACCAGCCCGGGCACCGCCATGGAGAGTAGGGCGAGCAGCCGCAGCACTGGCCGCAGCGGCGCCAGGCCGCGCGTCTTCTCGAGGAGATAGGCGGTGCAGAAAACGAATACGGTGCCGATGAGCGCGGTCCACGCGCCCATCTTCAGGCTGTTGAAGAAGGCGGGCGCGGTATCGCCGTCGACCAGCGCGAAGCGGTAGTGCTTGAGCGTGAACGACAGGTTGTACGGCCAGAGGTGGATAAGCGACGTGTACACCGCCATTCCCAGGACCGCCAGCAACAGCAGGCATACCGCCGCGCAGTACGCGAGCATCAGCTTGTCGAACAGCGGGCGGGGCTTCGGCGTGAACGGCACCGAGCGCGCCGAGAGGTTGGCGGTGAGGCGGCGGCGTACGACCCAGTCGATGGCGAACGCCACCACCGACGGCACCAGCAGCAGCAGGCCGACCACGGCGCCGATGCCAAAGTTGTGCTGGCCGATGACCTGCTTGAACACGTCGACCGCCAGCACGTTGAAATTGCCGCCGATCACCTTCGGTGCGCCGAAGTCGCTGATGGTGTAGCTGAACACCACGGTCGCGGCCGACAGCAGCCCGTACTTGCAGCCCGGCAGAGTGATGGTGAAGAACCTGCGCAGCCGCCGCGTGCCGAGGGCATCGGCGGCTTCGTAGAGGCGCCCGTCTGCAAGCGCGAGCGCCGCGATCAGGATCATCAGGGCATGCGGTAAGCAGTTGAACACCTCGGACAGGATGATTCCCGGGGCGCCGTAGATGGAAACCCCGCCCATGAGGACTTTCAGGGCGCCCTGGTTGCCGAACCACTGGATGAAGGCGATCGCCGGCAGCAGCGAAGGCGCGAGCAGCGGGATCAGCGCGATCAGCCGCAGCGTTCCCTTGAAGGGCATGCAGCTGCGCGTCAGCGCGTAGGCGAAGACGAACGCCGCCGGGACCGTGATC
>DASQGB010000353.1:0-7620 GCA_035632815.1 Burkholderiales bacterium
GCGACTGCGGCGAGCAGATACGGCGCGCCGCTCATGCGGATGACGTACGGCAGCAGGCTCACCGCGAACAGGATCAGGGTATAGAGCAGTACCTGCAGCCGGGTGTACTGCTTGCCGTGGGTCACCGGCAGCATCGGCACCCCGGCGCGCGCGTAGTCCTCGGTCCGGTACAACGCAAGCGACCAGAAGTGCGGCGGCGTCCAGGCGAAGATGATGAGAAACAGCAGCATCGCCTCGGTGGTGACTTCGCCTGTGACCGCCGCCCAGCCGAGCACCGGCGGCATGGCCCCCGAGGCGCCGCCGATGACGATGTTCTGCGGCGTCGCGGGCTTGAGGATCATCGTGTAGACGATGGCGTAGCCGACGAAGGTCGCGAGCGTCAGCCACATGGTCAGCGCGTTCACAAAATGGAACAGGATCCACAGCCCCAGGCCGCCAAGCCCGCCGGCGAAGACCAGGGTCTGCGCCGCCGTCAGCTCGCCCCGCGGCAGCGGTCGCCAGCGGGTGCGCTGCATCACCGCGTCGATCTTGTGCTCGACCAGGCAGTTCACAGCAGCCGCCGCGCCCGCGACGAGCGCGATACCCAGTGTTCCTCCCAGAAGAATTCCGGTTGGAACAAACCCCGGGGTGGCGAGGAACATGCCGATCACCGCGGTGAACACGATGAGCGACACCACGCGCGGCTTGGTCAGCGCGGAAAACGCGCGCAGCCGCTGGGCGATGCCGAATTGTAAGGTCTGAGTCGTCAAGGACGTAAACCGCGGAAAGCAAAAAAGTTTAGCACGACGAGAGCGGCGAGCAGAAGCGCTGCGCCGGCGTTATGCGCGGCCGCGAGCGCCAGCGGCAGGCTGAAGGCGACGTTCGCCACGCCCAGAGCGAGCTGGAGCAGCAGGAGCAGCGCAATCGCGCCCCCGAGCCGTGGAAAAATTTTCATGGTTTTTATGGCAGTCCAGCCGACAACGACCAGCACTACGACAGCAAAAACCCGATGCGACCAGTGGATCGCGGTAAGCGCGTCCATCGGCAGCCACCGTCCCTGGCAAAGCGGCAAATCGAGACAGGCGAGCCCGGCGTAGTTGGCGCTGACCCAGCCGCCGAGCGCGATCTGGATGGCCAGCACTGCAAGGGCCAGTACTGCTGGCACGCGAACTTCCCGACCCTGTTTTGAATACTGGAACTGGGACTGCGACAGCGCCATCCACACCAGCAAGGCGAGGATCGCCATGCCGCCGAGCAGGTGCGCGGTGACGATCGCCGGCTTGAGCAGCATGGTCACGGTCCATTTGCCGAGCGTGGCCTGGATGACGACCAGTGCGGCGATTGCCGTCGCGAGCCAGGGTGCTTGACGCTTTCTCCAAGCAACAAAAGCCAGCAAGAGAATCAATAAACCGAGCGCTGCCGCAAGGTAGCGGTGGCCCATCTCCTTCCAGGCCTTGGCGAGCGCGTCGGCATCCGCGATGTCCGCGGGCAGCGGCTGCCCATAGCACAGCGGCCAGTCCGGGCAGCCAAGACCTGCATCCGACAGGCGCACGTACGCGCCGACGACCACCACGACGAACGTGAGACAAGCGCTGAGCAAGGCGAGAGGCCTCAACCGATCCTCGAATACTTCAGCAGGCGCTGCAGGTCCTTCAGCATCTTCGACGGATCGGGGTCGCGCGGGAAGCGCAGCATGAGGTTGCCCAGCGGATCGACGAGATAGATATGGTCCGGCGAAAAGGCAGCGTCGGCGGATGGAACGATCCGCGTGCCCTCGATCGCGGCGAGCAGCTCGGGCCGGGGCGCGCCGGTGCCGGCAATCAGCCACAGGCGTTCGACGCGCGCGATGTCCTTGCCTTGCGCGCGCCGCACCTGGCGCATGAAGTACAGCTTCTTCTCGCAGTAGGCGTCGCAGGCCGCGGCGTCGAAGCTTACCAGCACCCATTTGCCGCGCAGCGCATCGAACGGCGGTCCCGACAGCGTACGCGGCGCGATCAGCTCACCGTAGTTGCCTGCGCTGCCCGGCGACCAGCCGTAGAGCCAGGCAAGCGTGCCCAGGATCAGCGGCGCGACGCAAATCGAGGCAACGAGAACTAGCTTGGGTTTCACTTCTTCTTGAAAGACAAGACGAGTGCAAGCGCCACGGCCAGCACCGCCAGCGAGTACCACTGCAGCGCGTAGGCCTGGTGCTTCTCGATGCCGGCGTCGGGGCGCGGCCAGTCGCGCAGCAAGCCGTCGTCGGCCGCCGAATGCTGCTGGATGACGATCGGCTGCAAGCGCAGGCCGGTTTGCGCCGCGAATTCGCCGATGTCGAGGTTCTGGCGGACGCGAGTCTTCGTGTCTTCTCTCAAATGCAGTGCCTGCGGCAGGCGCGCGAGCGCGATGCCTTCGACGCGCAGCTCGCCGGCAGGCGTGCGCACCTCGGGAAGGACATCGCGCGACGGTCCCGCCGCGATCCATCCGCGGTTGACCAGAACATCGCCGCCGGCAGCTCGCAAAGGAGTAATCACCTCGTAGCCCGCACGGCGATTGCGCACCTTGTTGTCGAGGAGCACCGTGTGCTCGGGCAGAAAACGGCCACGCGTCTCGACGCGCTCCACGGCTGCGCCGAGCGCGCGCTTTTCCTCGGCGCGCCGCGCCTGCCAGTTGCCGAGCGCGATGCCCGCGGCGCACGCCGCGGCGGCGAGCGCGAGCGCCCAGACGCGGGGGCGGAAAGAGTATCCTGCCGCCATGCGCTACCTGGTGATCGCGGGGTTCGTGCTGATCGTCGCGAGCCTCTTCTCGGCGCTGTTCTTCGTCTACAAGGATCGCAGCGGCTCGACCCGTGCGGTGAAGGCGCTTGCGCTGCGCGTCGGCCTGTCGATCGCGCTGTTTCTCCTGCTGATGATCGGCTACTACTTCGGCTATCTCACCGAGCGGTTATAACCAGTAAACGAAGATAAACAGTCCCAGCCACACGACATCGACGAAGTGCCAGTACCAGGCCACGCCCTCGAAGGCAAAATGCTGGTCGGGCTTGAAATGCCCCTTCAGGCAGCGGAACCAGATCACCGTCAACATGATCGCGCCGAGGGTGACGTGGAAGCCGTGAAAGCCGGTCAGCATGAAGAAGGTCGAGCCGTACATGCCGGTGGTGAGCTTGAGGTTGAGCTCCGAATAGGCGTGGCCGTATTCGATCACCTGGCAGACGAGGAACGCGACGCCCAGAAGGATGGTCGCTCCCAGCCACAAGAGCAGCCTGCCGCGGTTGTTCGCGATCAGGTTCCAGTGCGCAAACGTGACCGTGACCCCGGAGCTCAGGAGCAACAGGGTGTTCACGGCCGGCAGTCCCCACGCCGCCATCGGCGAGTAGCGCTCGATGAACCCCGGGCCAGCCGAGGGCCAGTGGGGGGTGAAGCCCGGCCAGAGGAGCGCGTTGCTTTCGATGGTGGCGAGGTCGGGCACCGAGATGACGCGCGCCCAGAACAGCGCGCCGAAGAACGCGGCGAAGAACATCACCTCGGAGAAGATAAAGAAGCTCATCCCCCAGCGGAACGAGCGGTCCTCCCAGGCGCCGTACTTGCCGCTCTCCGACTCGCGGATGACGTCGCCGAACCAGCGCACCATCATGTAGAGCAGGAGCACGGAGCCGGCGGCGATACCCACCCAGCCGCCGGCCATGCCGTTGAAGACGAACACCGCGCCCAGCGCCATCATGAACAGAGAAGCCGAGCCCATGATCGGCCAGGGCATGGGCTGCGGCACCGCGTAGTGGTGCTGCCGCTCGCTTGTGGATGCGCTATGCGCCATTTTTATGATCCCCTTTCCCTCACGACTTGCCTCCGCGCCCCGCCACCTCGAAGAAGGTGTAGGAAACGGCGATGGTATGCACGCCCTTGGGCAGCCTCGGGTCGACCACGAAGGTCACCGGCATCCGCCGGACCTCGCCCGCCGCCAGCGTCTGCTGCGTGAAGCAGAAGCATTCCAGCTTCTTGAAGTACTCGCCCGCGTGCTGCGGCCCATAGCTCGGCACCGCCTGGCCGGTGACCGCGGCGCCGCGCACGTTGACGATCTCGTACTCGACCGTGGCGAGCTCGCCCGGGTGCACGGTGACGTGGCTCACCAGCGGCTTGAAGCGCCAGGGCAGGTTGTGCGCGTTCGAATCCAGCTCGATGACTATTTGCCTGGAGAAATCCACCTGCGTGTTTGCCACCACATCGGGTTGCGCAAGGCTGTTGATTCCCAACGCGGCGCAGATCTGGTTGTAGAAGGGCACCAGCGCAAAGCCGAAGCCGAACATGCCGACCGCGACCACCGCGAGGCGGCGCGAGAGCCTGCGGTTTTCCGCCTTCAGGCTCATCGGTCGAGCAACCAGTACTTCGCGATGACGCCGGCGAAGGCCGCCAGCGCGATCGAGGCGAGCACTAGGGCTGTTCTTAAATTTCGATTCACTTAAGAACCGGCGGCGTCTCGAACGTGTGGTAGGGCACCGGCGTGGGCAGGTGCGTCCACTCCAGCGAGTCGGCACCCTCCCACGGACGCTGCGGCGCAGGCTTGCCGTGGCGGATGCAGTCGAGCACGATGTAGAGGAACAGGATCTGCGCCAGCCCCATGCCGAAGGCGCCGATCGAGGAAATCTTGTTCCAGGCCTCGAACATCAGCGGGTAATCCGGGATGCGCCGCGGCATGCCCGCGAGCCCCAGGAAGTGCTGCACGAAGAAGATCATGTTGAAGAAGATCAGCGTCAGCCAGAAGTGGATCTGCCCCAGCGTCTCGTTGTACATCTTGCCGGTCCACTTCGGCAGCCAGAAGTAGATGCCGGCGAAAGCCGCGAACAGGGCGCCGGCCACCATCACGTAGTGGAAGTGCGCCACCACGTAGTAGGTGTCGTGCAGCTGGATGTCGACCGGCACCAGCGCTAGCACCAGGCCGGTAAAGCCGCCGAGCGTGAACATGAACAGGAAGCCGACCGCGAACAGCATCGGCGTCTCGAAGCTGAGCGAGCCCTTCCACATCGTCGCCACCCAGTTGAACACCTTGACGCCGGTCGGCACCGCGATGATGATCGTCGCGTACATGAAAAACAGCTGTCCAGTCACCGGCATGCCCACCGTGTACATGTGGTGCGCCCAGACGATGAACGACAGGATGGCGATGGCCGAGGTGGCGTAGACCATCGAGGCGTAGCCGAACAGCGGCTTCCTCGAGAACGCCGGGATCACCTGCGAGATCACGCCGAACCCCGGCAGCGCGATGATGTACACCTCGGGGTGGCCGAAGAACCAGAAGATGTGCTGGTAGAGCACCGGGTCGCCGCCGCCCGCGGCGTTGAAGAACGTAGTACCGAAGTGCCGGTCGGTGAGCGTCATGGTGACCGCGCCGGCGAGCACCGGCATCACCGCCACCAGCAGGTAGGCGGTGATCAGCCAGGTCCAGACAAAGAGCGGCATCCTCATCAGCGTCATCCCCGGCGCGCGCATGTTGAGGATGGTGGTGATGATGTTGATCGAGCCCAGGATCGAGCTCATGCCGAGCAGGTGGATGGCGAAGATGGTGAGGTCCATGCCGATGCCCATCTGCACCGTGAGCGGCGCGTAAAGGGTCCAGCCCACCCCCGGCGCACCGCCGGGCATGAAGAACGACAGGACCAGCAGCGTGGCGGCGAAGGGCAGCAGCCAGAACGACCAGTTGTTGAGCCGCGCAAAGGCCATGTCCGGGGCGCCGATCATCATCGGGATCTGCCAGTTGGCGAAGCCGACGAACACCGGCATGATCGCGCCGAACACCATGATCAGGCCGTGCATGGTGGTGAGCTGGTTGAAGAAGTCGGGGTCCATGACCTGCAGCCCGGGCGAGAACAGCTCAAGCCGGATCCCCACCGCCATCAGCCCGCCGATCGAGAACATGATGAAGCTGAACCACAGGTACAGCGTGCCGATGTCCTTGTGATTGGTGGTGGTGATCCAGCGCATGATCCCGCCGTACGGGCTGTGATGCGCGCCGTGATGGTCGTGGCCGTGATCGTGTGCGTGGTTGTCTACGATTGCGCTCATGGATGAACCCCTATTTGCGCCGCGCCCTGACTTCGGCCGGCTGCACATCGCTCGCCTTGTTCCCCCACGAGTTGCGCGTGAAGGTGATGACCGCGGCGATGTCGGTGTCGGAAAGCTGCCTGCCGAAGGCCGCCATCGCGGTGTTCGGCTTGCCGTGCAGCACGATGTCGATCTGGCCTTCCTCGGGCCCGCCGACGAGCTTCGATCCGGCGAGCGGCGGGAAGGCGGGCGGTGCGCCCCGGCCGGTGGCCTGGTGGCAGGCGACGCAATTGTTGGCGTAGACCTTCTCGCCCCGTTCGACGAGCTCAGGCAGGTTCCAGGTCTTCGATGGGTCGTCGGCAGCGGCGGCCATCGCCTTTTGCTGCTCGCCGGCCCACTTCGAATAGTCCTGCTGCGACACCACGCGCACCACGATCGGCATGAAGCCGTGCTCCTTGCCGCACAGCTCGACGCACTGGCTGCGGAAAGTGCCGGTCTGCTCGGCCCTGAACCACAGGTCGCGCAGGAACCCCGGCACCGCGTCCTGCTTTGCGCCGAAGGCGGGCACCCACCAGGAATGCACCACGTCGGCTGCGGTGGTGATGACGCGCACCTTCTTGCCCACCGGCACCACCATCTCGTTGTCCACTTCGAGCAGATAGTGCTCGCCCTTGGGCGCGCGGCCCTCGATCTGGTCGCGCGGCGTGGTGAGCGTGGAGACGAAGCTGATGCCTTCGCCCTCGCCCTTGATGTAGTCGTAGCCCCACTTCCACTGGTAGCCGGTTACCTTGACGGTGATGTCGGCGGCCGAGGTGTCCTTCTGCGCGATCACCACCTTGGTGACGGGCCAGGCGATGGCGACGAGGATCAGCGCCGGGATCACCGTCCAGATGATCTCGACCGTGGTGTTCTCGTGGAACTGCTCGGCCTTGTGGCCCTTCGACTTGCGGTGCGCATAGCAGGCGTAGAACATGAACCCGAACACGCCGACGAAGATGACGATGATCAGCCACATCACCCACTGGTGCATCTGGTCGATGTCGCGCGCCAGCGCCGAAGCCGGCGACTGGAAGTACCACGCGATCGCGTGGGCGGGCGCGGACAGGGCCAGCCCCAGGATGCCTGCCAGGAGCGAAACGGCGTTCATTCCCCTCATGTTCCTCGTTCCCCGAATCAGGTCTGCAGTCTCTTCTCGAGCTCCCGGGCGAATGCGACGCGCGCTTCGGCCTCCAGATGCCGCCCGATCTCCAGTTCTTCTTCACCCGCGCGCAGCACCACGCGCGCTTCCTTCTCCACGCAAATCCGCGCGCGTCGCGCGTCGAGCTCGTAACGCCGCAGCCGCTGCGCGTCGGCCACTTCCACGGTGAGGCGGCCGGCTTCGAGCTCGATGCGCTCGTAGTCGGCGGCGTGCCTCGCGTGCATGAGGTAGGCGGCGCCGAGCAGCAGCACTTCGAGCCCCGCGAACGGCAGGACCAGCCACGCGCCGAGCGCCGCGAACCCGGCGCCGATCGCGAGCGCCACGAGCGCAAGCGCCGCGAAAACGCCGGCCAGGCTCGCCGGCGAGATCGAGCAGTTGCGCTTGAGGGTCAGGCTGAAGCCGGTGCTCGACGTGCTCACCAAGGCGGCAAAG
>DASQGB010000354.1:0-5308 GCA_035632815.1 Burkholderiales bacterium
TACAGCCGCACGAAAACCTCGATGACGGCCCGCGACATCTTCGCGTCCATCGTGAAATAGCCCGCTTTCTGGCCTTCCGCGTCGGCGTATTCCCAATTGGCCGATGCGCCTAGGCGGCGCATCTGGCCGGTGATGGTCGAACCGGACTGCTGCTTCCACTGCCGGACGCGCTCGAGGAACTTTTCGCGCCCGAGGTCGTGGCGCGACTTGCCTTCCTCCTGGAGCTGGCGCTCGACGACGATCTGAGTGGCGATGCCGGCGTGGTCGGTGCCGACGACCCAGTTGGCGTTGAAGCCGCGCATGCGGTGGTAGCGGATCAGCGCGTCCATCAGGGTCTGCTGGAACGCGTGGCCCATGTGCAGCGTGCCGGTGACGTTGGGCGGCGGCAGCTGGATGCAGTACGCGGGGAGCTCGTGATCGCGGTGGCGGAACCAGCCCGCCGACTCCCAGCGCTGGTACCAGCGCTGCTCGACCGCCGCAGGGCTGAAGCTCTTGTCGAGCACTTCAGTCTTGGTCGGGCAGGGCGAGGGCGTGCGCCACCGAGGCGGCGACCGCCTCGCGCACCATCTGGGTGACGCTCACCGCAATCTCCGCGCGCACGCCGTCGAGGGCCTGTCCCAGCACTTCGCTCAGCGTACGGGCGAGCCGCTCGTCGATGACGCGGTCGACTTCCGGCCCCAGGCGCGCGAGGAGCGCGCGCTCGAGCTCGCGCGCCAGGGCCTCGAGCGCGGCCGCATCGACCACGGGGCGCGCGGCGCGCTGATCGTTAACGATTTCGGTAAGGACCGGAACCGGGTCCTGGTCACTCATTGGTCTGCGCGAGGTCGTGGTTGCTGATCTTGTAGCCGCGCTCGACGTAGAAGCGGTAGCGGCCGCGGCCGGCCTTGCGCTCCTCGTCGCCGGCCGCGACGATTTCCAGCAGACGCTCGAAGCGCTCGAAGTGCGGCGGGCACTCCTCCGAAAGGTTGAGCAGGAGCTCGCATTGCGGCGGCGTCTCATCGCCGGATGCGATCAGCACCGGGGTCTCGGCGGCGAGCGCGTCGTGCACCGCGCAGTGCGGCACGAACCCGATGGCGGGCCAGGTCCACAGCATCTTGTCGACGCTGCTCGCCATGTCGGGCTGCGGCGCATAGATCAGCAGGCGCTTGCCCTGGCCGAGCGCCTTGCCGGCGAGCCGGCAGGCGACCTGCAGCCGGTCGTGGGCGTTGAAGTAAAAATCGATGCTGGTCACAAATTGGAATGGGGGGGAACATCCTTCCCCCATACCCCCTTATCTTTTGCCCGCATGCCTGAGCGCAAAGCGTACCAGCAGGGGGACCGGGCGGCCGGTCGAGCCCTTGTCGCGTCCGCTCTTCCACGCGGTGCCGGCGACGTCGAGGTGCGCCCAGCGCAGCTTGCGGGTGAATCGCGCGAGGAAGCTCGCCGCGGTAATGCTGCCGGCGGGCCGCCCGCCGATATTGGCCATGTCGGCGAAGTTCGAGCGCAGCGCCTCCTGGTAGTCCTCCCACAGCGGCATCTGCCATACGCGGTCCCAGGCCTCGTCGGCCGCCTCCCGGATCTCGTCGGCGAGCTTCTGGTCGTTGGCGAAGAGACCGCTCGCCACGTGGCCGAGCGCAATCACCATCGCGCCGGTAAGCGTGGCGATGTCCACCACGGCGTCGGGGTCGAAGCGCGCCGCATAGGCGAGCGCATCGCACAGGATGAGCCGCCCCTCGGCGTCGGTATTGAGGATCTCGACCGTCTGGCCCGAAAGCGTGGTGACGATGTCGCCCGGCCGGCTGGCTTGGCCGCCGGGCATGTTCTCGCAGGTCGGGATCACGCCGACCACGTTGACCGGCGCTTTCATGGTGGCGAGCGCGCGGATCGCGCCGAGTACGCTGCCGGCGCCCGACATGTCGAACTTCATCTCGTCCATCTCGCCCGCGGGCTTGATGGAGATGCCGCCGGTGTCGAAGGTGATGCCCTTGCCGACGAGCGCCAGGGGCTTCCTGCCTTTCGCGGCGCCCGAATAGCGCAGCACGATCAGCTTGGGCGGCTGGTGCGAGCCGTTTGTGACCGCGAGCAGGGCGCCCATGCCGAGCTTTTCCATGTCCTTGCGCTCGAGCACCTCCAGCGCAAGCTTGAACTCGCGGGCGAGCTTCTTCGCCTCCTCGGCGAGATAGGACGGCGTGCAGATGTTCGGCGGCAGATTGCCCAGCGTGCGGGCGAGCTCCACGCCGTCCGCGGTCGCCATCGCCTCGTCGAGGGCCTGCTGCAGCTCGGCTTTCGGGCTGAGCGGCAGCACCACGTGCGCGAGCGCGGGCAGCGGCGGCTTCTTGTTCGATTTGAGGCTGTCGAAGCGGTAGAACGCATCGCGCACCGCCAGCACCGCGTGCCGCACGTTCCACCCGAGCGGCCGCTCGCCCACCTTCATGTCGACGAGAAACAGCGCCGCGTCCTTCGCGCCGAGATCTTTCAGCGCAGCCGCTGCGCCACGCACCGCGTCGCGGTACGTGGTTTCCGAGAACTCTTTGCGCTCGCCGAGTCCAACCAGCAATACGCGCTCGGCGGCGACGCCGGGCAGGGCGCGCAGCAGCAGCGTGGAACCCGCTTTGCCGGCGAGGTCATCAAGCGCCTTGCGCAGCGCGCCGCGCGCGGCCTGATCGAGCCGCTTGGCGGCCGGCGTAAGCTCCTTTCCGGAATGCACCCCGACTACCACGCAGCCCGCTTTCGCCGTCTCTGGCGAGAGCGTCTTTATGCTAAATTCCATCGCGAAAGTATCGCATGATCTTCCATAAGGCGCTGCTCAAGGAATTCGCCGGTCTCGCGGGCGCGGTGTTCATGACGCTTTTCGCGATCGCCCTCACCACGCGGCTCATCCGCCTGCTCGGCCAGGCGGCGGGCGGCAAGATTCCTTCCGACGCGGTGTTCGCCTTCCTCGGCTTTTTCTCGCTCGGTGCGCTGCCCGTGCTGCTGTCGCTCACCATGTTCATCTCGGTGCTGCTCACGCTGACGCGCAGCTGGCGCGATTCGGAGATGGTGATCTGGTTCGGCTCCGGGCTGCCGCTCACCGCCTGGCTCAAGCCGGTGATGCTGTTCGCGCTGCCGCAGATCGCGGTGATCGGCGCGCTGTCGCTGTTCATCTCGCCGTGGGCGGCGCAAATGGCGGCGCAGTACGCGACGCGCGTCGACGCGCGCGACGACGTGACACGCGTCAGCCCCGGCGTGTTCGGCGAGACCTCCGGCAAGGACCGCGTGTTTTTCGTCGAGTCGGTCTCCGGCGAAGCGGGCACGGTGCAGAACGTGTTCGTGAGCTCCACCCACCAGGCGAGAAGCGGCGTCAGCATGAGCCGCACCGGGCGCACCGAGACCGCGCCCAACGGCGACCGCTTCATCGTGCTCGAGCAGGGCAGGCGCTACGAGGGCACGCCGGGCGATCCGGACTACCGCATCACCGAGTTCGACCGCTACGCGGCGCGCATCGAGAGCAAGGAGAGCTCCGAGCCCGCCGCGACCAGCAAGAACATGCCGACTTACGCCCTGATGAAAGACCCAAGCAACGTGAATCTCGGCGAGCTGCTGTGGCGCTTCGGCATACCGGTCTCGGCGCTGGTGCTGGTGATGCTGGCGATCCCGATGAGCTTCGTCAACCCGCGCGCCGGGCGCTCGGCCAACCTGCTGTTCGCGCTGTTCACCTACATCGTCTACTCGAACCTGCTGTCGGTCAGCCAGGCGCGCGTCGCGCAGGGCCGCCTCGACTTCAGCCTCGGCGCCTGGATGGTGCACGCCGGCATGGTGCTGCTCCTGATCATCATGTTCGCGCAGCGCATGCAGCTGATTCGCCTGCGGCTGGGGCGCTAGGCGCCGTGCAGCGGATCCCTACGCTCGAGCGCTACCTCGCGCGCCAGATCTACGGCGCGGTTGGCTTCGTCCTGATCGCGTTCCTCGCGCTGTTCGCGTTTTTCGACCTGATCAAGGAACTCGGCGACCTGGGCACCGGCGAGTACGACCTGCGCCAGGTGTTCCTGTTCGTGCTGCTGTCGATGCCGGCGCACGCCTATGAGCTATTCCCGGTGGTGGTGCTGATCGGCACGCTGTACGTGCTCTCGCACCTCGCAAGCAATTCCGAGTACACCGTGATGCGCGGCTCGGGCCTGTCGCCGGCCAGCGCCGGGCTCGCGTTGTGCAAGATCGGCGCGGCGTTCGTCGTGGCGACCTTCCTCGTCGGCGAGTGGGGCGCGCCCGCCGCCGAGGAGGCGGCGCAAAAGGTGAAGCTGCGCGCCATGAGCTCGCTCATCGGCACCGACCTGCAGTCGGGGCTGTGGTTCAAGGACGAGGGCTCGTTCATCAACGTGCGCGAGGCGCGCCAGGCGAACCGGCTGCAGGGCGTGCGCATCTTCGCGTTCGACGACAGCTACCGGCTGAAACAGGTCACGCTGGCGCAGCGCGCTGAGTATGCCGGCAAGGGCCTCTGGCGGCTGGTCGACGTGACGCAGACCAGCTTCACGACGCAGGGGCCGCGTACCGCGCGCCACGGCCAGGCCGATTGGCAGTCCGCGGTGACTCCCGAGCTTCTCGACGCGCTGATCGTGCGACCCGAGCGCATGTCGGCCTGGGCGTTGCACAAGTACGTCCAGCACCTGGAGAGCAACCGGCAGAAGACCGAGCGCTACGAAATCGCGCTGTGGAAGAAGCTGCTCTATCCGCTCGCGACGATGGTGATGATGGCGCTCGCGCTGCCCTTCGCCTATATGCAGGCGCGCGCCGGGATGGTCGGCGTCAAGGTGTTCCTGGGCATCATGCTCGGCATCTGCTTCCACATGCTGAACAGCCTGCTCGCGCACATCGGCCTGCTGCAGGACTGGCCCCCGGTCGCCGCCGCCACCATGCCGAGCGTGGCGTTCCTCATGGCAGCGATGTTCATGATGTGGTGGGTGGAACGACGGTAAGCCGGGTTCCTGCCAAGCGGTCATGCAGGAACTGGTTTTCCGCATCGAACAGCGTCCAGAGCAGCGAAACTCCGGTTGGCAGCAGCAATCCGGCAAGTACCAGGCGTAACAGTGCCCGCGCAGGGGTGACCTGGACCAGCCGGATGCGCCACGCTTTCATGGCGAGGGTCTGGCCGCCGCGCAGCCAGCACCAGAGGAAGTAGGCGGCAAGCACCGCGGCGATGAACAGCTGCAGCGCAAGGCGCGGCCAGCCGGCGAGCGCCTCGCGGCCGCCGCTTGCGAAGAAGAAGATCCAGGCGGCGAAAAACGCTACCGCGAATATCAGGATCGCTTCGTAGCCCATGCTCGCCAGGCGCCGCGCGAGCGCGGGGGTCACTTCT
>DASQGB010000355.1:0-1931 GCA_035632815.1 Burkholderiales bacterium
GGCGTGATCATCGGCATGGCGCGCGCCATCGGCGAGACCGCGCCGATCATCACCATCGGCGCGCTCACCTTCATCGCCTTCCTGCCGCCCTCGCCGGTGCAGGCCGAGCCGCCGTTCCTGTCGTTCGAGTGGCTGTTTTCCCCGTTCACGGTGATGCCGATCCAGATGTTCAACTGGACCTCGCGCCCCGAGGCGGCGTTCCAGGCCAACGCCGCGGCGGCGGGATTCGTGCTAGTGATCATGACCCTCGCCATGAACGCGGCCGCCATCTGGCTGCGCTACCGGCTGCGGCGCAACATAAAGTGGTGACAGGAGAGATATGATGTCGGCCCCCGACACCCGGATGAGTACCGAGCTGATGCAGGAAAGCAGACCCACGCTCGTCGCGAAAGCCGAGGTGAGACAGCTCGATTTCTACTACGGCGATTTCCGCGCCCTGAAGGCGATCGCCATGCCCGTGTACGAGCACCAGGTGACCGCGCTGATCGGCCCCTCGGGCTGCGGCAAGTCGACCTTCCTGCGCTGCTTCAACCGCATGCACGACCTGTATCCGGGCAACCGCTACGAAGGCCAGATCGTGCTGCAGCCCGACAACAGCGATCTTCTCGCGCGCGAGGTCGATCCGATCGAGGTGCGCATGCGCATCGGCATGGTGTTCCAGAAGCCCAACCCGTTCCCGAAGTCGATCTTCGAGAACGTCGCCTACGGCCTGCGCGTGCGCGGCGAGCGCTCGCGCCGCAGGATCGAGGAGAAGGTCGAGCGGGCGCTGGAGGACGCGGCGCTGTTCGGCGAGGTGAAGGACCGCATGCACGAGCCCGCGTTCAACCTCTCGGGGGGGCAGCAGCAGCGCCTGTGCATCGCGCGCGCGCTCGCCACCGACCCGGAGCTCCTGCTGTTCGACGAGCCCACCTCGGCGCTCGACCCGATCGCCACCGCCTCGATAGAGGAGCTGATTCACGACCTCAAGCAAAGGGTTACCATCCTGATCGTGACGCACAACATGCAGCAGGCGGCGCGGGTGTCGGACTTCACCGCCTACATGTACCTCGGGCAGCTGATCGAGTTCGGCGTCACCGACGAGCTCTTCATCAAGCCGAAGATGAAGCAGACCGAGGACTACATCACCGGCAGGTTCGGGTAACGAATGGCCATGGGCGCAACCGAGCACGCATCCAAACAGTACGATCTCGACCTCGACTCGATCCGCTCGCGCGTGCTGCAGATGGGCGGCCTGGTCGAGTCGCAGATCCGCCGCGCGCTCGACGCGCTGGTCACGGGCAATGTCGCGCTGAGCGAGGAGGTGATCGCCGGGGACCACCGCGTCAACGCCATGGAGGTGGCGCTCGACGGCGATTGCAGCCAGGTGATCGTGCGCCGCCAGCCGGCGGCCAACGACCTGCGCATGATCCTCGCCATCATCAAGACGGTCACCGATCTCGAGCGCATGGGCGACGAGGCGCAGAAGATCGCGCGCATGGCGAAAGCCATCTACGAGCGCAGCGGGGTGCAGGTGCCGCCGCTGGTCGAGGTGCGCCACGCCGCCGAGCTCGCGATCGCGATGCTGCGCCGCGCGCTCGACGCCTTCGCGCGCCTGGACACCGTGCTCGCCGCCGAGGTGATCCGCGACGACGCCGGCATCGACGCCGAGTTCCGCTCGATCCTGCGCCAGCTCATCACCTACATGATGGAAGACCCGCGCACCATCTCCACTGCGCTCGAGATCGTGTGGGTCGCCAAGGCGATCGAGCGCATCGGCGACCACGCGAAGAACATCGCCGAGTACGTCATCTACATCGTCAAGGGCACCGACGTGCGCCACACGGCGAAGGTGGAATGACGGCGGCCACGGTTCTCGTAGTCGAGGACGAGCCGCAGATCCAGGAGCTGGTGGCGATCAACCTCGAGCACGTCGGCCACCGCGTGCTGCGCGC
>DASQGB010000356.1:0-3140 GCA_035632815.1 Burkholderiales bacterium
GAGCTGATGCTCAACGCCGGCAACCTCGCCCTGATCGCCTTCGCGCGCATGCATGGCAACGAGGCGGGTCAGGTGTTCGCGCTGATCGTGTTGGTGATCGCCGCCTGTGAGGTCGTGATCGGCCTGGGGATCATCGTCGCCATGTACCGCAGCCGGCTCCCGATCGACGTCGACGAAATGTCGGAACTGCGCGGATGAGCGCCACCTCTTATGGCTGGCTGATCCTCGCCTTCCCGCTGGCCGGGACGCTGGTCGTCTCGCTGGGCTGGCGCGTCCTTCCGGGCCGCCTGGCGGGATGGATCGCGAGCGCCGCGATCCTCGGCGCCTTCTTGTCAGCCATCGGCGCCCTGGTCGACCTTCAGGACCATCCGGCCGACGAGCGCTCGCTGGTGGACTCGGCCTGGACCTACGCCTCCACCGGCGATTTCAACGTCGACCTGGCCATCCTCATCGATCCACTGTCGGTGTTCATGTGCCTCGTGGTCAGCGGTGTGTCGTTCTTGATCCACATCTATTCGGTGTCCTATATGGGCGGCGACCGCGGCTTCGCACGCTACTTCGCGTACCTCAACTTCTTCGTCTTCTCGATGCTGGTGCTGGTGCTGGCGGCGAACTTCGTGCTGCTGATCGTGGGCTGGGCATTTGTCGGCGCCGCCTCCTACCTCTTGATCTCTTTCTGGTACCGGCGCACCACGGCCACCCACGCCGGCATCAAGGCCTTCGTGATCAACGTGATCGGCGACGTCGGCCTGGTGATCGCCGCCTTTCTGCTGCTCAACGGCACTGGAACGCTCGACTACGCGGGCGTTTTCGCCGGTGCCGAGGAGGCCTTCGGGTTCAACGACGGCACGCTGGTGGCCGCCTGTTTGCTGATCCTGGTGGGTGCCTTTGCAAAGTCCGCCCAGCTGCCGCTGCACACGTGGCTGCCCGACGCCATGGAGGGCCCCACGCCGGTCTCGGCCCTGATCCACGCGGCCACCATGGTCACCGCCGGCGTCTACCTGATCGCGCGCTGCCACCCGCTGTTCGAGCTGGCGCCCACCGCCGCCGACGTCGGCGCGGTCATCGGCACGGCCACGCTCGTGTTCGCGGCCACGGTCGCGCTCGTTGTGACCGACCTCAAGCGCGTAATTGCCTATTCGACGATCTCGCAGATCGGCTACATGGTGCTCGGAGTGTCGGTGGCCGCCTACAGCGCCGGCCTTTTTCACCTGATGACCCACGCGTTCTTCAAGGCGCTGCTGTTCATGGGCGCCGGCTCGGTGATCGGTGCGATGGCGGGCATCCAGGACCTCGACCGCATGGGCGGCTTCAAGAAGGCCATGCCCTTCACTTTTGTCACCTTCACCATCGGCGCGCTGTCGCTGTCCGGCTTCCCGCTCTTTGCCGGCTGGTTCTCCAAGGACGAGATCCTCGCCTTCACCATCAACCGCGGCGGCGCCTATGTGGTGCTCGCGCTCGCCGGCTATCTCGCCGCCGGCCTCACCGCCATCTACGCCTTTCGCATGGTGTTCCGGGTCTTCTTCGGTGATCCGGTGCCCGAGGCGCGTGAGCTCGAGGGCGGGCACGCGGCCCACGCCGAGCCGGCCAACCCGCTGACCGGCGAAGCCGAGGACACCGACGTCGGCTTCCCCGGCCCCGAGCACAACTTTGCCGAACGAGCCATACCCATGAAGGCCGCCATGGGGCCGCTGGCGCTGCTGGCCATCATCGGCGGCTACGTCGGCGTGCCCGGCCTTACCGACACGCTGGAGACCTTCCTCGAGCCCACATTCGAGGACTCGCGCTTCGCGGACACCCACCCAACCGAGTCCGCCGAATGGATCGGCCTGGCCGTCGGGGGCATCGTGGCCATCGCCGGCATCTCGGCGGCCTACGTGATGTTCGTGCAACGGCGGGGGATCACGCTCCGGCTGGCCGAGCGCTTCGCCGCCGTGCACAACTTCCTCATGCACAAGTGGTACTTCGACGAGCTCTTCAACGCGATCTTCGTGCGGCCGCTGGCCACAGCCGGCTCGTTCGGTCGCCGGGTGATCGAGACAGAGTTCGTGCAGGGCTTCATCGTCGGCGGCGCCACCGGCGCGGTGCGCGCCGGGACCTCGCTGGCCCGCGCGGTGCAGACCGGCTACCTGCGCGCCTACGCCCTTCTGCTGCTGCTCGGCACGGCCGGACTCCTCCTCTACTTCTTGCTCGCCTCGACATGACGATCCATCTCTCGATCGTCCTGTTCCTGCCGCTTGCCGCCGGCCTGGTGGGCGCGCTGCTGCCGCGCGGGCTGGCGCGTTGGAGCGTGCTGGCCGGCACCGTCGCCGTGCTCGCCTACACGGTCGCGATGCTTATCGACTTCGAGTCGGGCGGCGGGCTGCAGTGGGTAACCGACGACGAGTGGATATCCGAGCTGGGCATCCGCTACCAGCTTGGCGTCGACGGGCTCAACCTCTTCATGGTCGTCCTGACCGCCGTGTCGTGGGTGCCGTGCACGCTCATCGCGGCCTTCCGCGAGCACGATCGGCCCAAGCTCTTCTTCTTCTGGCTCGCGCTCGGCGAGACCGCTGTGCTCGGGGCCTTCATGGCGCAGGACCTGGCGCTGTTCATCGTCTTCTTCGACCTGATGCTGGTGCCCTTCTACTTCATGATCGGCGGCTGGGGCACCGGCGACCGCGTGCGCGCCACCACCAAGTTCGTGATCTACACGCTGGCCGGCTCGCTGCTCATGCTGGGAGCCGCCATCGCGCTCGGAGTGCTGGCCACGCCCGACGGCGGTGAGATCTCGTTCTCACTGGCCGAGCTGGAGCGGCGCTCGGTCAGCGAGGGGACCCAGCAGTGGGTGGTGCTGTTGTTCGCGCTGGCCTTCTTTGTCAAGGCGCCGCTGTTCCCGCTGCACGGCTGGGTGCCGGAGACCTACCGCTCGTCGCCGATCGTGACCATCGCGCTGCTCTCGGCCGTGCTCTCCAAGGTCGGCGTCTACGGCTTCCTGCGGATCGTGCTGCCGATCATGCCCGAGGGCTCCCAGCACTGGCAGGAGCTGTTCATCATCATGGCGGTGTTCTCGATCCTCTACGGGTCGATCCTCGCGTTCTCCCAAGACAACGTGCGTCTGGTGGTGGCCTACTCCTCGATCGCGCAGCTGGGCTTCATCG
>DASQGB010000357.1:0-7362 GCA_035632815.1 Burkholderiales bacterium
TCGAAGCGAAAGCCGTCGACGTGCATCTCCTGCACCCAGTAACGCAGGCTGTCCATGATGAGCTGCAGCACCACCGGATGGGCGCTGTTCACCGAGTTGCCGGTGCCGGTGAAGTCGAGGTAGCGCCGGGGGTCGTGCGGATCGAGGCGGTAATACACCGCGTTGTCGATGCCGCGGAAGCTGAGGGTCGGCCCGGTGTGGTCGCCTTCGCCGGTGTGGTTGTAGACCACGTCGAGGATCACCTCGATGCCCGCGGAGTGCAGGGTCTTCACCATCGTCTTGAACTCGCCCAGCGTTCCGCTCGCCGAGTAGCGCAGCTCGGGCGCGAAGTAGCCGATGCTGTTGTAGCCCCAGTAATTGCGCAGGCCGTGCTGCAGCAGGCGCTTGTCGTCGACGAAGCTGTGCACCGGCAGCAGCTCGATCGCGGTAATTCCGAGTTTTTTCAAATGATCTATTGCGGGTGCCGTGGCGAGCGCCGCGTAGGTGCCGCGCAGCTGCTCCGGGATCTCGGGGTGGCCACGCGTGAAACCCTTGACATGCGCTTCATAGATCACCGTGTCCTGCCAGGGGATGCGCGGCGGCCGGTCGTCGTCCCAGGTGAACGCCGGGTCGACCACCTGCGAGCGGCCGTGGCCGGCCGAGACCTGCCCGACGATCATGCGCGCGTAGGGATCCAGCAGGACTCGATGCGAATTGAACCGGTGCTGCGGCGCATGCGGGCCGTCGACGCGATAGCCGTACAGCAGCCCGGGCCGCGCATCGGGCAGGTAGCAGTGCCAGACGAAGTCGCTGCGCTCGCGCAGCGCGACGCGCTCGATCTCGCGCCGGCCGCGGGGGTCGAACAGGCACAGCTCGACTCGCTCGGCGTGCTCGGAATACAGCGCGAAATTGACGCCCTGCCCGTCCCAGGTGGCGCCCAGGGGCGAGGGACGTCCGCGCCAGACGGTGCTCGGAGCTACGATGCTTCGGGCGGGCGCCTCCACAGCGCCCTAGATTATGCTGAAATGGTCCTGGCCGGCTGCACCAGATGACAGCCGTTGGTGCGCCAGCTGCCGTCGTGCTGGCGCTGCATGGCGTAGTAGGCAACCCAGATGGCGCCCGCGCGGTCGGTGATCTGCACCTGCTGCACCACGTCGCCGCTGAGGATCATGAGCTCGAGAAATGCCACCGTGGCGGGCCGGTAGACCGCGCGGTAGGCCATGCGCATTACCTCGAGGAAGCGCTCGGGGGTGCCGAAGGTTTCCTGCACCGCGGGCGAGACGAGCGCAAAGGCGCCGCGCGCGTCGTCGCGGCGGAAGGCGTCGATCTGCCGGTTGATCACGCCGCGGATCTCGGCCAGAGCGGCGCTAGTTAACCGGCCATCGCCCGCATTTACCGAAAAGGGAACCCACAAGAGAAGCCACAGCAGCCAGGTTCTCGTCACTCGAGCTCCCACGGGCAGCGATGCCGTGACAGTGCGCGCGCGCACGCCTGCTCCAGGCGCTCGCGCTCGGCCATGACTTTCTGCGCGTACTGCGCCGAGCCGTCCCAGAATGCGCCGTTATAGAACTGCAGGCCGGCTTCCAGGCTGCCGGTGCGGTGCACGTATTCCTGCAGGATCTGCGTGCCGACCAGGATGTTGCTTTCCGGGTCGAGCACCGCGTCCTCGCCGCCGTGCGCGCGCAGCTTCGCGAGGTGGTACTTCGGGATGATTTGCATCAGGCCCTTCGCCCCCATCCCGCTCTCGGCGATGGGGTTGAAGCGCGACTCGATCGAGATGACCGCCAGCACCAGCAGCGGATCGAGCCCGACCCGCCGCGCCGCGCGGTGCGCCGCTGCCACCATTCGCTCGGTAGCCTCGGCCGCGATCATGAAGCGCCGGGAAAGATGCTCGATCAGGGCCCGCTGCAGCTCATCCGGCGGCTCGGGCGCCTGCGCCTCCGGTAGCTCGGGGCGCTCTTCGGCGATGCAGGACTGCAGCGCGAGCGATTCGATATAGGGAGCGCTGGCGTCCTCCGAGGCGAGGAAGAGCAGCGCGCCCGCGCCCACGATGGCGAAAACGTGGCTCTGATTGGAGGGGACCATTGGCGGCTGGGCGGGGGTGAGGGGCATTGTAGGTCGGACAGTGATGCCGCACCATCCCCAGCACACGAATTTACGTGTCGCCTTCCAACTACCTGTAGTACTGTGAAAGCTACATTCGTAATCCAGTCCAGCCGATAGTCGCTCGTCCAACTACTCAATATCATTGCCAGGTCGCTGCACAAGAACTCTAGCTCTCAAGAAAGCTCAAGAAAGGCGCCTAACCCAATGAAAATCGTCGCTCTTGTGCTGGCGGGCGGTGAAGGAACCCGGCTTCACCCCCTGACCGCCGAGCATGCCAAGCCGGCGTTGCCGTTTGCCAACGGGTACCGCATCGTCGATTTCGTGCTGAGCAACCTGACCAACTCCAGGATCTCGACGATTTATCTGCTCGCCCAGTACAAGCCCGAGTCGCTGATCCGGCACGTCGCGGCGGCATGGGCACCGTGGTTCGAGGATACGCAGGGGCTCATCAAGGTGCTGCTGCCGCGCTCGAACACGCTCGCCGGGCAGTTCAAGGGCACCGCTGACGCGGTATACCAGTACCTGGATCTCGTGCAGGCGCACGCGCCCGACCTCATCGCGGTGTTCGCCGCGGATCATGTCTACCGCATGGACGTGCGGCAGATGGTGGCCTTCCATCAGGAACGCGAAGCCGACGTGACGGTGTCGGCGCTCGCCGTGCCGATCGAGCGCGCCTCGTTCTTCGGCATCGTTTCCACCGCGGCCGACGGCCGCGTGTGCGACTTCCGCGAGAAGCCGCAGAAACCGGCCGCAATCCCCGGCAACGCGGCGCGCGCGTACGCCTCCATGGGAAATTATCTGTTCACCCCCCGCGTGCTCGAGAAGCTGCTGCACGAAGCGCGCGCCCGGGGCGACACCGACTTCGGCCGCGACCTCCTGCCGCGCACGTGCGCCAGCGAACGCGTCTACGCCTACGACTTCGCCCAGAACCGCGTGCCCGGCGTGCAGGACCACGAGGAACGCGCCTACTGGCGGGACGTCGGCACACTGAGCGCGCTCGCCGCCGCGCAGCAGGATGCGATGGGGCAGAAGCCCCGCTTCAACCTGTGGAACAGCCGCTGGCCGATCCGCGGCGAGTACGATGCCGCGCTGCTCGCCAAGATGCGCGGCTGGAAGGAAGCGCCGGCCCCGGCGCTTACGCCGGCCGCGTGGCGAGCCGCGAGTAGAGATCGGCGTACTGACGAGCGGGTGCTGCCCAGCTGAAATCGCGCGCCATAGCGCTGCGCTGGATTTCGCGCCAGCGCGGCGCCTCGCGCCAGGCGGCCAGCGCCCGCTGCACCGCTGCTACCAGCTTCTCCTCATAAAAGAGAAAACCGGTTTCGCCGTCGGCGATCGTGTCGGCGAGGCCGCCGGTCCTGCGCGCCACCGGCGGCGTGCCGTAGCGCTGGCTGTACATCTGGTTGAGCCCGCTGGGCTCGTACCGCGAGGGCATGAGGAAAATATCCGCGCCGGCCTCGATCAGGTGCGCCAGGTCCTCGTCGAATCCCACCCGGACGGCGACCTTTCCCGGATGGCGCGCCGCCGCGGCGCGCAGCGTGCCTTCGAGCTCGCGCTCGCCGGTGCCCAGGACGGCGAGTTGCGCCGGAGCCGCCGCCAGCTCGTCCGCCGCAGCGACGATCAGGTCGATGCCTTTCTGGTGGGCGAAGCGGCTGATGCTGCCCAGTAGTGGGACCCCGGGCTCGATCGCCAGCCCCATCCGCCGCTGCAGCGCCCGCTTGTTCACCGCCTTGCCCTCCAGGCGTGAAGCGTCGTAGCGCTCGGCGATGCGGACATCGGTCGCCGGATTCCATGCCTCGGTGTCGATGCCGTTGAGTATGCCGATGAGCGCGTCGCGCCGCTGCCTGAGCACGCCATCGAGGCCGAAGCCGAACGCCGCGGTCTGGACCTCGCGCGCATAGGTGGGGCTTACCGTGGTGATCGCATCCGCGAACACGAGCCCGCCTTTCAGAAACGACATGCGGCCGAAGAACTCGATGCCTGCCATGGAAAAAACGTGCGCAGGCAGCCCGAGTCGTTCGACCAGCGGCGCAGCGAAGTTTCCCTGGAAGGCGAGGTTGTGGACGGTCATCAGCGTCTTGGCTCTTTGTATCTCCTCATTCAGGTAAACCGGTGCCAGGCCGCAGGGCCAGTCGTTGCAATGCACGACCTGCGCACGCCACGCGATCGGGCTCGCCGCGCTGCCCAGCAGCGCGGCGACCTTCGATAGCAGCCCGAAGCGCAAGCCGTTGTCGGGCCAGTCCTCGCCTGCGGCGTCCTGGTAGGGACCGCCTGCGCGGCGGTAGAGCTGCGGGCAATCGATCACCAGGTAGTGGCCCGCTTCGAGCAGGCGCGCCTCGACCCCCAACAAATTGATGCTTGCAACAACGCGCAGGTCGAGGCCGGCCATGACCCCGCTATAACCAGGCAGCAAGGTCCGCACGTCGAGGTCGAGGCGGCGCAGCTCCGCCGGCAGTGCCTGGCTTACGTCGCCGAGGCCGCCGGTCTTGGTGAGCGGGGCGCACTCCGGGGTCGCAAAAAGAACGCGCATCGCCTATTTTGCCTGCAGAAAAAAAGACCCCGGCAGGGGAGCCGGGGTCGGATGCCTACATACGCACGAAGGGAGGGAGGTGCGTATGCAAGGGGGGGAAAAGGGGGGAACTATGGCGAGCGCTGCTCCTCTCCAGCAGAGCCGCGCCTGTCAAAACCCGCCGCGGGAAGCGCAACGACCTTGCGCGGACTGCCGAAGTCCTTGCGCACCGGAATTTCGAAGCACGCGGCACCGTTCAGCATCTTCGCGCCGAGCGCGCGCAGCAGCGCCGGCTGCTGCTTGGTCGACTCGAGCTCGATGAAGCAGGCGACGCGCGCCACGCCGGGGTTGTGCACCAGCTTGAACGAGTGGACCGGCCCGAAGGGCTCGCATAACGCGAGCAGCGCCCTGGTAAGCGAGTAGAAATCGCGCGCTTCGCCCAGGCTGTAGACGACCTCGGGTCTCATCGCAGGAAATCCTAGTGTCCTGCCCGCGAACGGACTATCCCGGAAAGCGTGAACCTTCTGTAGTGGGCCGACTACAAGATCAGCGCTACGGCGGCCGCGGTGAGGCAGGTGGCCAGCGTGCCCGCCGCGATCGATTTCATGCCGAGCTGGACCACCTCGCCGCGCCGCTCCGGACACATCGTGCCCAGCCCGCCGATCATGATGCCGAGGCTGCCGAAATTGGCGAAGCCGCACAAGGCGTAGGTAAGGAGGAGCCGGCTGCGCTCCGACAAGTCTTTGCTGTTGGATAAATCGATATAGGCAACCAGCTCGTTGATGACCGTCTTGGTCCCGAGGAGCGCGCCGGCCGCACGGGCGTCGCGCCAATCGATGCCGGCGAGCCAGGCGAGCGGTGCCAGCAGCCAGCCGAGCAGGCCTTGCAGGCTGTACGGCGAGATAAGAAGGTTCGCCAGCGCGACCAGCGCCACGAAGACGATCAGCATGGCGACGATGTTGAGCAGAAGCTGCGCGCCCTCCAGCGTGCCGCGCGTCAGGGCGTCCATGCTGCTCGCCGCTTCAGACTTGAAAATGATCCTGCCTGCCGTGAGTCCTCGGGGCGGCACCATCAGGAAGGCAATTACCAGAGCGGCGGGGGCAGACAGGATCGAGGCGATCAGCAGGTGCGCCACCCCGCCGGGCAGCGTCGGCCCGAGGATGAAGCCGTAGAGGAACAGCACCGTGCCTGCGATCGACGCCATCCCGCCCGCCATGATGGCGAACAGCTCGCCGCGCGACACGCTCGCCAGGTACGGCCGCACGAAGAGCGGCGCCTCGACCATGCCGACGAACACGTTCGCCGCGCTCGAGAGACCCACTACCCCGCCGACGTGCATGGTTTTCTCCAGGACGAGCGACAGGAAGCGCACGATCGCGGGCAGCACGCGCCAGTAGAACAGGAGCGCGGAGAGCGCGCTGATGACCAGCACCAGCGGCAGGGCGCGGAAGGCGAGAATGAAAACCGAAGCTTCATTGGAAACCTGAAATGGCGGCGGGTCACCGCCCAGGTACCCGAACACCAGGCTGGTGCCGGCCTGCGTCGCGCGCTCGAGCAGCAAGAGCGCGTCGTTCAGCTTGAGGAATGCCGCTTTCACGAAGGGGACCTTGAGGAAAATTACCGCCAGAACCAGGAGCAACCCCATCCCTGCCGCGACCGCGCGCCACGGCACGCGTCGGCGATCCTCGCTCGCCAGCCAGGCGAGGCCGAGCAGCCCGGCGATTCCGGCCAGCGCGTGCAGTGAATCGGCCATGCGCGAGCTCAGGGAAAAATAGCCGCGATGCTGTCCTGGATCGCCTGCGCCGCGGCGCGCGGATCCGCGGCCTGGCGGATGGGGCGGCCGACGACGATGTAGTCGGCGCCGTTGGCGAAGGCCTGGGCGACGTCGACGGTGCGCTTCTGGTCGTCGGCGACGCGGTGCTCGACGGGGCGGATGCCCGGCGTGACCACCAGCAACTTGTCGCCGAACTCGGCCTTGAGCCGCCGCGCTTCGAGCCCGGACGCAACGACGCCGTCGCAGCCGGTGTCGAGCGCGCCGCGCGCGCGCGAGAGAACCAGCTCCTCGGTGCTTCGCGTTGCGCCCATCTCCTCAACATCGTGGCGATCGAAGCTGGTCAGCACGGTCACCGCGAGGATCTTCATCTCGCCCTTCTCCTGCGCCGCGGCCTGCATCAGCGAGCGGTGGCCGTGCACCGTAAGGAAGCTCGCGCCGCGGCCGCGCAGGTTGGCGACCGCGCGCCGCACGGTCTCGGGAATGTCGTAGAGCTTGAGATCCGCGAACACCCGGTTGCCGCGCGCCGTCAGCCATTCCATGAGCTCGAAGGCACCGCCCGAGCTGAAGAGCTCCAAGCCGACCTTGTAGAAGCGCGCCGCATCGCCGAGCGTCCCGGCTAGCGCGCGCGCCTCGGCCGGGGTCGGCACGTCGAGCGCCACGATCAAGCGCTCGCGGCGCGGGATGACGCTCATGCCTTTCGCTCCTTGTCGGAATACTTGCGCAACGATAACCCCAGGTCGAGCTTGGCGAGGCCCAGCGCGTCGGCGTCGAACACGAAGGCGCGATAGATGTCGGCGAGCTGCAAGTCATCGGCATCGCGCGCCAGCACCCAGCCGTCCTTCTCGGTCCGCGCGCTCCAGCCCAGGCGCGAAGCGCGCTCGAGGATCGCCTCGCAGCGGTGGGGCATAAGGCGCAGCTGCGCGCTCAGGCGGTGCAAGGTCATGACGCGGCCTTCGGCCTGGGTGCGCGCGAGCGCCCCCAGCACCCCGAGCGCGTC
>DASQGB010000358.1:0-15089 GCA_035632815.1 Burkholderiales bacterium
GACGGCAAGAACCCGCGCGTCTCGATCCTCGGCGCCAGGGACCTGAGCGGGATGCCTCCCGCGACCATCATTACGGCCGAGATCGACCCGCTGCGCTCGGAAGGCGAGCAGCTCGCCGGCAAGCTGAAGAAGGCCGGCGTGAAGGTGGATTACCGGAATTACCCGGGCGTCACCCATGAATTCTTCGGCATGGGCGCCGTGCTGCCCGATGCAAAGCAAGCCGTAAAGCAGGCAGCGGCCGGTCTGCGCGGCTCGTTCCAGCCCGCCGCAGCAGGCGCCAGCGGAAAGTAGACTCAGTCGTCGACTAGGCGCTTTGCGCGGCCTGCGTCCCGCTTTCCGGAAACTGCAGGCGCAGCCAGTGCATGGCCTCCAGCTCGTCCCAGAAGAGCCTGGCCTGGGGCGAAAGCTTCAGGGTCTCGAGCGCGTAGCGATAAGCCTCATAGGCGGGCTTGCGGAAGGCGACCACCGCGAGGCGGAAATTCGGCGGGCAGCGGGTGAAGTCCATGCTCGCGACAGCGGCCTTCAGCTCGACCTGGCTCATCGCGGGGCGGTCGTAGTCGAGCACCAAGGCGCCGCGCAGGCCCTTCTCCACGCATTCGAGGATGACCCGCTGCAGGACTGCCGCCAGCTCCGGCTGGCTGACTGCCTCGGGCAAAAAGAACTTCAGCAACTGCACCTCGCCGATGCTGTGCCGCACAACCCGCGCGCGCCCGATATCCACATCGGACTAGCCTTGCAAGTATCCTTCCCGGCCGTATAGGCCGGGCGGCCCCCTACTCCTTCGGATTGACGGCGCGCAGGTCCTCGACCAGCTTCAGGATGCGATTGCTTTGCCGTTCGATCGACTCCACCGCGCGAAGCGCCTGCGGCTCGAGCGAGGTGAGCTTGAGCAACTCGACCGACGTGCGGATCGGCCCGAGCATGTTGCGGAGCTCGTGCGCGAGGATGGCCAGGAATTTGCGATTGCGCTCGTCCGCTTCCAGATGGCGCCGGTGCTCGGCTACATCGGTAAAGACGCACATGCACCTGCCGTCGGTCACCGAGATGACAGTGACGTTGCTGCTCAGAAGCGAGCCGTCGATGCGCTTTACTCGAACTTCAACCTGCGAAGGGGAAACGTGGCAATCGCTGATCGCCGCGGAAAGCTTGTCCCGGTCGGGTTCGGCTATGAACTTGGCGAGCTGCGCGCCGAACACGCGATCGCGCGCAATACCCGCCAGCGCGGCGAACATGTTGTCCACATAGAGCACGCGCTGGTCCGCTGCAAGCATCACCGCGCCCGGCTGCATTCGATGAACCCCCGCGGACGATCTTACGCCACGCGATGCAGCAGAGGGAATCCCTTCTGCAGACGGTCCGCGTTTTCCAGCGCGACGCTGAGGCTGCGCTCCAAAGTTTCTCGCGTTAGCCAGGCGAGATGTGGCGCGCACACCACGTTTTTCAGGAGCAAAAGCGGGTGGTCCGGTCGCAGCGGCTCCTCGGCAAATACATCGAGCCCCGCAGCGGAAAGGTGGCCGCTCTTCAGTGCTGCAAGTAACACATCCTGGTCTACGAGCCCGCCGCGTGCAGTATTTACAAGGATGGCGCCGCGCTTCATGCGTCTTACATCTACGATGCTCGCCGTCTCCCCGGTGAGGGGAAGGTGCAGCGAAACGATGTCGGATGCTGCGATTAGCTCTTCGAGTTCCGCGTTGCGGTGTGAGCGTGACCAGAACAGCACGTTGGCGCCCATCGCCTGCAAAATGGGAGCCAGGAGCTTGGGAACGGCACCGAATCCGACGAGCCCCACTGTGCGGCCGCCGATCTCGCCGAGGTGGTCTTGAAGCTGCCAGGCTTCATACCAGCCCTTGGTCTTTCTGATTGCTTCATGTAAGTCAGGTAGACGGCGCAGGCACGCCAGCATCAGCGCCAGCGTCATTTCGGCGACGGCGCGGCTGTTGGTACCTGGCAGGTTGCATACCGCAATGCCGCGGAGCCTCGCCGCCTCGAGGTCGATGGTGTTCACGCCGATGCCGATCTTCTGGATCAGCCTGAGCTTTGGCGCGCGGGCTATGACCTCCGCAGTGACCGGCTTCAGCACGTGCCAAAGCACTTCCATGTCTGGAAGAAGTTTAGAGAAGGTCGTGTCGTCGCTCTCCGGGCACAACTCGACACCCATTGCGGTAACCCGCGCCCGCAGCGCCTCGCTGCCGTCGAAATGCAAAACGATCTTCATCACCGGTTGAAGAGCTTGCGGGCGGGGTAGGGCAGCGCCTTGCCGCCGAGGGCTTCCTCGATCCTGAGCGCCTCGTTCCATTTCGCCATGCGCTCGGAGCGCGAGAAGCTGCCGACCTTGAGCTGGGCCACGCCCCAGCCGACGGCGAGGTGGACGATCGACACGTCCTCGGATTCGCCGGAGCGCGCCGAGACGATGGCGCGGTAGCCCGCCTCGCGCGCGGCGTTCCAGCAGGCGAGAGTCTCGGTGACAGTGCCGATTTGGTTGGGTTTCAGGAGCACCGCGTTGCAGGCGCCGTTCGCCCGCTTGACGCGATTTTCGTCGGTGACGAAAAAATCGTCGCCGACGATCTGCACGCGCTCGCCGGCAGCCTTGGTGAACGCCCGCATCGCCGCGTCGTCGTGCTCGGCGAAGGGGTCCTCGATCGAGACGATCGGATAGCGCTCGATCCAGCGCAGCAGCATCGCATGCAGCTCGCCCGCGCTGTAGGGCCTGCCTTCAAGGGAAAAATGATAATTGCCGGCACGAAACAGCTGTGTGGCGGCGATGTCGAGCGCGATGCATACGTCGGCTCCGGGCTCGAAGCCGGCGTCGGCGATCGCGCCGACCAGCTCGGCGAGGCCTTCCTCGTTCGACTTGAAGCTCGGCCAGTAGCCGCCTTCGTCGGCGACGCCCTGCAGCGCGCCGCGCTTGGCGAGGCGCGCGCCCGCGGCGGCATAGATCTGCGAGGTCCACTCCAGCGCCTCGGCGAAGCTGCCCGCCCCGGTGCAGATCACCATGTAGTCCTGCACGTCGGCCCGGCCGCGCGCATGCGCGCCGCCGCCGAAGATCTGGATCTGCGGCACCGGCAGCGCCACGCGGCGCTCTCCTGAGAGCTTTTTCCATAGTGGAATCCTCTGCGCCGCCGCGTCCGCCTGCGCGCAGGCGAGCGAGACCGCGACCATCGCGTTGGCGCCCAGCCGGCTCTTGTCCGGGCTGCCGTCGAGCTCGATCAGCCGCAGATCGAGCGCTGCCTGGTCGGAGACGCTGACCGCGCGCAGGGCGTCGCGGATGACGGTGTTGACGTTCCTCACTGCGCTGCGCACCTCGAGGCTGACCGCTTCGCCCGATCCGGTGGAGGCGCCGGTGGGCGCGATCGCGCGGCCAGAGGCGAGCGGCGTGGCGCCGCGGCCGACGATAACTTCGGCCTCGACCGTCGGCCGGCCGCGCGAATCCCACACCTGCCGGCCCTTTACGTCGAGGATTCTTGCCATGCCTTGCGCAGGTCCTCAAGGGACTTTTCCGGGTGGAGGATCAGCTCGCGCGCAGTGCGGCGTACCTGCTCCTTCTGCGCCTGCTCCAGGTACTCGACCGGCGACTTCCCGTCGACGCGGGCCAGCAGCAGAACCGGCAGCAGGGAAGCTGCCCGCCCTTCCACGTCCTCGAACGAGACTGCGCTGAGGTAGGCGCCGCTCAGGGCGTCGAAGCAGTCGAGGAAGCGCTCGCGTGCTTGCGGCACCCAGAGGCATTTCAGCAGCAGGTGATTGAGGCAGAAGGCGAGATCGAACGCCGGATCGCCGTACCAGGCGCATTCGGCGTCCAGGAAGACCGGGCCCTGCGGCCGCACGAGTATGTTTTTCGGGCTGACGTCGCCGTGGACCAGGCAGCGCTTGATGGAGGCGGTGCGCGTCGCCAGCGAAGAAAGATGATTTTTCAGATCGGGGTGTTTTCCCGCGGTCGCCAGGATGTAGGGCTCGAGGCGGATGGCGTGAAAGATCGCGTCGGTGGGAAAGCGCCGCGCGATGTCTTCGCGCGCCGCCGTCGCGCCATGGATCGCCGCGAGCGCCGCGCCGACCTGCCCCGCAAACGCCGGCTCTGCCTGGCCCTTGCGCAGCAGCTCCTTCCACACCGGGTAATCGAGATACTCCATGGCGAAAAGGCCCTCGCCGCGGGCAAAGACCCTGGGCACCGAGCCGGGCGCCGCATCGTGGGCGATCCTGAACCACTCGTACTCATAGCGGTTGCGCTCGATGGGCGCTTCCCAGAGCTGCGCGACGCGCAATTTCGCCAGCGCGCGCTTTACGCACACCGGTCCGCTCGCCAGGTCGACGCGCCAGATCTCCGAGGACACCCCGCCGGCAAGCACTTCGACATGCGGCGACTCCTCGGGGGCGGCCAATCCGGCCTGACGCAGAAAATCGATCAAAATCTAAGGCGCAAGCCGCGCAATCTCCCACCCGTCGTCGCCGCGCGTGTAGAGCAGGCGGTCGTGCAGGCGGTCGGCGCGGCCCTGCCAGAACTCGATCGCGCGCGGGATCACGCGATAGCCGCCCCAGTGCGGCGGGCGAGGCGGCGCCTCGCCGTGGCGCGCGCGCGCTTGCGCCAACGATTGCTCGAGGATTCCCCTGGATGCCACGCGCTCGCTCTGCGGCGAGGCCCAGGCCGAAAGCCGGGCGCCGAGCGGGCGAGAAGCGAAGTATTCGTCGGATTCGGCGGCGGCGACCTTCTCGGCGCGGCCCTCGATGCGCACCTGCCGCTCGAGATCCGGCCAGAGGAACATCAGGCAGGCTTCCTCGCGCGTTTCAAGCTCGCGCCCCTTGCGGCTGCGGTAGTTGGTGTAGAACACGAAGCCGCCGCGATCGATGCCCTTCAGCAGCACCGCGCGCGCCGTGGGGGCGCCGGAAGCGCTGACGGTGGCGAGGGTCATCGCGTTGGGAAGCGACAGCCGCGCCCGCAGCGCGTCGTCGAACCAGCGCTCGAATTGAAGGATCGGGTCGGGGTCGGCGCTTGCCTCCGACAGGCCGGCCCGCATGTATTCCTGGCGCAGGTCGGCGATCTTCATCGGCCGATTTTACAGGCGTACGCCTGGAGCATTGCGCTCGGGGCTCAACTGCGGCTAATGTGCCCCGATGGAGCCGAGTAGGTCTGTTCTGACGTCCCCCGCTTTGCAACGCTATCGGCAAATTCGCAGCCAAACCGAGCGGCTTGCGGCGCCGCTGTCCGCGGAAGACTGCGCCCTGCAGTCGATGCCCGACGCGAGCCCGGTGAAGTGGCACCTCGGCCATACCACCTGGTTCTTCGAGACTTTCGTGCTCGAGCGCGCGCTTGCCGGCTTCTCGCCGTATCGACCGGAATTCCGCGTGCTGTTCAATTCCTACTACGTCGGTGTCGGCGCCCGTCATCCGCGCCCGGAGCGCGGCATGCTGTCGCGCCCCTCGCTCGACGAGGTCAAGGCCTACCGCGCGAGCGTCGACGAGCGCATCGAGGTGCTGCTCGCGCGCCATGATGGGGACGCGGGTATGGTCGAGCTCGGATTGCAGCACGAGCAGCAGCACCAGGAGCTGATCCTCACGGACCTGAAGCACCTGCTGTCTCGCAATCCCCTGTATCCGGTTTACTCGAACGAAAGAGACAAAAACCGCACGGACGCCGACGCTCTGCAGTGGCGCGGGTTTCCCGAGGGCGTGCGCCAGATCGGCCACAGCGGGGCGGGATTCGCCTTCGACCACGAGCGGCCGCGCCACCGCGTGTTTCTCGCTGCGTTCCGCATAGCGGACCGTTTGGTGACGAACGGTGAATACCTGTCGTTCATCCACGACTGCGGCTACGAGCGACCGGAGCTGTGGCTGTCCGAAGGATGGGATGCGCGCGTGGCGCAGAATTGGACCGCACCGCTCTATTGGACACAGCAAGACGGCAGGATCGACGGTAAGCAATTCACTTTGCAGGGATTGCGCGACATCGATGCGGCCGCGCCGGTGACGCATGTCAGCTATTTCGAAGCGGATGCCTATGCGCGCTGGGCGGGTGCGCGGCTGCCGACCGAGGCCGAATGGGAGACCGCTGCCGGCGAGCCGCGGTCGGGAAACTTCCTCGAAAGCGGGCATCTGCACCCCATGTGCGGCGCCGGCCAGTTCTTCGGCGACGCGTGGGAGTGGACCAGCAGCGCGTACGGCCCTTATCCGGGATTTCGCCCAGCCGCGGGCGCCATCGGCGAGTACAACGGCAAGTTCATGGTGAACCAGTACGTGCTGCGCGGGGGCTCCTGCGCCACGCCCGAATCGCACATCAGAGCGAGCACCCGCAACTTCTTTCCCTCTGCCGCGCGCTGGCAATTCAGCGGCATTCGCCTCGCTCAAGACATCTAAAAAAGCAACGCGGAATGGAAATCATCGCGATTTCCCTCTGAAAGTCGTTGACATGCCCTCGCGGATTCGGCATCTTCTCGTCACCGCTGCTCGACGGCGGGGGAATCCGGGATCGAAAAACCCAGCGAACGTTCAGAGGAGAACCCAAGATGGCGAAGAAGAAGGCAAAGAAGGCCGGCAAGAAGCGTAAGCCAAATGCCGCCTTCATGAAGGCGATGACCCCGAGCGGCCCGCTCGCGGCCGTGGTCGGTTCGAGCGCGATACCGCGCACCGAAGTGACCAAGAAGATCTGGGGCTACATCAAGCGCAACGGCCTTCAGGACAAGAAGAACAAGCGCATGATCAACGCCGACGAAAAACTCAAGCCGGTGTTCGGCGGCAAAGGCCAGGTGTCGATGTTCGAGATGACCAAGCTGGTCAGCCGGCACCTCAAGTAAGCAAAAATTTCAGGGAGAGTCGCAAGGCCGGGTGATTCCCGGCCTTGTCATTTCTGCAGTTGCGGTTTTATCCATTGTGGTAGGAAGTGACTCGATCCACCTCGTTCTTGGACCCGAGAACCACCGCCACCCGCTGATGTAAGCCCTGCGGCTTGAGGTCCAGGATGCGCGTGCGGCCGTCGGTCGCGGCGCCGCCGGCCTGCTCGACGATGAATGCCATCGGATTGGCCTCGTACATCAGGCGCAGGCGCCCGTCCTTGTTCTTCGAGTCGCGCGGGTACATGAAGATGCCGCCGCGCGAGAGCACGCGAAAGACATCCGCCACCATCGAGGCCACCCAGCGCATGTTGAAGTCCTTGCCGCGCGCCCCGTCCTTGCCCGCAAGGCATTCGTCGATGTAGCGCTTCACCGGCGCCTCCCAGCGGCGCGCGTTCGACATGTTGATGGCGAACTCCTGCGTGTCCTCGGGAATGCGGATGTCGGGGTGGGTCATGGTGAAGGTGTAGCTCTCGCGGTCGAGCGTGAAGCCGTACACCCCGTCTCCCACGGTCAGCACCAGCACCGTCGTGGGGCCGTAAACCGCGAACCCGGCGGCCACCTGGGTGCTGCCGGGCTGCAGGAAGGCCTTCTCGTTGGGATCGCAGTAGCCGCCATCCGCCGCCTTGGGGCAGCGCAGAATGGAGAAGATGGTGCCCACCGAGATATTCACGTCGATGTTCGACGAGCCGTCGAGCGGATCGAAGAGCAGCAGGTACTCCCCGCGCGGGTAGTGCGTCGGGGTCGGCCGCGGATCGTCCATCTCCTCGGATGCGAGCGCCGCCAGGTTGCCGCCCCATTCGTTGGCCTCGAGCAGGATCTCGTTCGACAGTACATCGAGCTTCTTCTGCGCCTCGCCGTGCACATTGCTGGTTGCAGCCGAGCCCAGGCCGTCGGCGAGCGCTCCCTTGTTGACCCGCGTGCTGATCGCCTTGCAGGCGCGCGCGATGGTTTCGAGCAGCAGGCGCAGGTCGGCGTTGATCAGCTTCTTGCCGCGCTGGCGCTCGATCAGGAACTGGGTCAGATGCATGCGTCGCATGGGATTTATTTTACTTGCCGATTGGAGAACCAGGCGCCGCCTAGGAGGCAGGCGGCGACCAGCCAGAACACCGGGGTCATGCCGAGCACCGCGGACAGGGCGCCGGACACGATCGGGATGAAGGTGTGGCTCGCGTTCAGCACCGAGGTGCGCACGCCGACCGCCTCGCCCTGGCGCCCGGGCGGCGATTGCTCGTAGAGGATCGCCATGATCACCGGCTGCGCCGAGCCCAGGCCCAGGCCGAGGACGAACGAAAGCGCCATCAGCAGCGGCACGCTGCTCACCATCGGGAAGAGCAGGTAGGCCGAGCCGGAGACGCCGAGCGCCGCGCCGATCACCAGGTGCTGCCGCACGTGCCTGACGAGCACCGGCATGGCGAGGCGCACCACGAAGGTCGCCACCGAGAAGGTCGCCATGATCAGGCCGATCGTCGCCGCCGCGAGGCCCAGGCGCACGCCATAGAGCGGCAGCAGGAACGAGTAGAGGTCCCAGCCCATCGCCAGGATGCCGCTCACGACGAAGGTCCTGCGCAGTCCCGGGATCCTGAACAGATCGCGCACCTTCGAGCCGCGCGCGCGCGTCCGGTACTCGGGACGCGGCAGCGGCCGGCGGCGCGACCAGAGCATCGCCAGGGCGATGGCCGGAAACGCCCCGAGCATGAGGAAAGCCTTCTCATAGCCGATCAGGTCGATCGCCACGCCCGCCAGGATCGGGCCGAGCGAGCCCGAGATCGAGAAGCCCAGAGCGAGCCAGCTGAAATTCAGCGCGCGCTCTTCGCGCATGCCCTGCGCGCCGATGACGCTGTTCATCGCGATATGCACGTACATGAAGCCCACGCCGAGCAGCGTCGAGGAAACATAGAGTATTTCGACGCTCGGATGCAGAAACGGCAGCGTGGTGCCGAGAATCAGAATTAGGAGGGACAATGCGAGCGGTCTGCGCGGGCCGGTGCGGTCGACGAGGCGCCCGGTGCTCACCGACAGCAGCATCGGCAGCACCGCGAGCAGCGCCATCAGCAGCCCGACGGTGAATTCGGATGCCCCCAGGTGCAGCGCGAACAGCGTCGTCGTCAGGCGCGCGCCGACGAAGGCGAGATGCGCCAGCGCGTTCAGCGCGACGAGATAGAGGATTTCCACTGCCTCGCCCAGACCGTCATGGCGACGCCGGCGCAGGCGAGCGCGATGCCCGCGAGCCCTAGCGCGCCCGGGAACTCGCCGAACATGGCGTACTCGAGCCCCACCGCGAAGATCGGCGGCAGGTACAGCATGCTGCTCACGCGCGCGGCCTCGCCCTGGCGCATCAGGAGATGCAGCACGCTCACCGCCAGGATCGAGGCGAAGATGACGAGGAAGGCGATCGACGCCGCGAGCGGCCAGGACCAGTCGACGCGGAAATCCTCGAGCGCGAGCGCGAGCGGCGCGAGCACCGCCAGCGATACGGCGAACTGCACCACCGCGGCGGCCTTGAGATCCGCCTGCGGCGAGAATGTCCTCTGGTACAGCGTCGCTGCCGTCACCCCGGCAAGCGCGATGAGCGCGGCGAGCAGGCTCGCCGGCGTGACCTCGCGGACGTCGATCTTGTGCCACACCACCAGCACCACGCCGATGAGGCCCAGAGCGATGCCGAGCCACTGGCGCGGCAGGAGCCGCTCGTGCAGGAAGCGCGCGGCGATCAGCGCCGAAAGCACCGGCTGGGTCGAGGCTACCAGCGCGATGACCCCGGCCGACATGCCGAGGTACTGGGCGTAATGGCTGCCGCCGAGCTGCACCGCGTGCATCAGGAGGCCCGCCACCACGAGATGCGCGAGCTGGGCGCGGCTTCGCGGCCAGACGGGCTTCCAGAAAACGATGACCGGAAGCAGGCACAACAGGCCGAACGCATACCGCAGGCTGAGGAAGGTGAACGGCGGTGCGTACTGCAGCCCGATCTTGGTCGCGATATAGCCCGAGCCCCACACCGCCACGAAGTACCAGGCAAGCAGGGCATTCATGGCCTGCCTGGAAGCGAGCTCGAGCCTAGCGCGCCTGCTGGAGCGCGGCGATGCGCACCTCGATCGGCGGATGGCTGGCGAACAGGCCCAGGAAGCGCGACTGGCTCTGCTTGATGCCGTGCGCTTCGAAGGACTGCGGCAGCTCGCCCGCCGGCACGCCGCCCAGGCGCGCCAGCGCGGCGATCATCGGCTTGGGCGAGCCCAGCAGGTCGGCCGAGCCGCGGTCGGCGCGGAACTCGCGCTGGCGGGAGAACCAGGCCACGATCATCGAGGCGAGGATGCCGAGCACGACCTGGGCGACGAGGGAAGCGATGAAGAAGCTCGGACCCACGCCGCGCTCGCTGCGGAAGATCGCCTTGTCGACGAGGTAGCCGATGATGCGCGACAGGAAGATGACGAAGGTGTTGACCACGCCCTGAATCAGGGTGAGCGTCACCATGTCGCCGTTGGCGACGTGCGCTATCTCGTGGCCGAGGACCGCCTCGACCTCCTCGCGGCTCATCGACTCGACCAGCCCGCTCGAGACCGCGACCAGCGCCGAATTCTTGAACGCGCCGGTGGCGAAGGCGTTCGGCGCTCCCTCGAAGATCGCGACTTCCGGCATGCCGATGCCGGCTTTCTGCGCCAGCTTCCTCACCGTCTCGACCAGCCAGTACTGGGTGGTGCCCTCCGAGCCGTCGATGACCTTCGCCCCGGTGCTCCACTTGGCCATCGGCTTGGAGATCAGGAGCGAGATGATCGAGCCGGCGAAGCCGACCACCGCCGAGAACACGAGCAGCGAGGCGACGTCGATGCCTTCGGCGGACAGGAACTGGCCGACACCCAGCACGTTGAGGATGAACGACAGCACCACCAGCACGGCAATGTTGGTGGCGAGGAACAGGATGATGCGTTTCATGGCGGTTTTCTTCTCCCTTGTACTGCCGATTAGATGGGGCGGGATTCTAAGAGTTCAAGATGTCCCGCGCACCCATTTCGGCGATCACGTAGGTCGGCGCGTTGGTGTTGCCCGAGGTGATGCGCGGCATGACCGAGGCGTCGATCACGCGCAGGCGCTCGACGCCGTGCACCCGCAGGCGTTCGTCGACCACCGCCAACGGGTCGTTCCCCATCTTGCAGGTTCCGACCGGATGGAAGATGGTGGTTCCAAGCTCGCCGGCGGCTCTTTCAAGGGATTTTTCATCCTGAACGTCGACCCCGGGACGATATTCCTGCGGCTGGTACTTCTCCAGGGCCTTCGCCGCCATGATGCGCCGCGTAAAGCGCATCGCGTTGACCGCGACCCTGCGATCGTCCTGCGCGGACAGGTAATTCAGCCTTATTTCCGGATACTGGGACGCATCGGCGGACCGGATCCGGACCCAGCCGCGCGAGCTCGGGCGCAGGTTGCACACGCTCGGGGTGATCGCCGGGAAGCTGTGCAGCGGATCGCCGAACTTGTCGAGCGAGAGAGGCTGCACGTGCCATTCGATGTCGGGCGTGGGCTGCGACGGGTCGCTCCGCGCGAACGCGCCCGCCTGCGACGGCGGCATGGTCAGCGGACCGGTGCGGAAGGCGAAGTACTCGAGGGCCATCGCCGCCTTGCCCCACCAGCTGTTGGCGACGCCGTTGAGCGTACGAACGTTCTTCACCTTGTACTGCATGCGGATCTGCAGGTGGTCCTGCAGGTTCTCGCCCACCCCCGGAAGGGAATGGACAAGCGGGATCCCGAGAGGACTCAAATGCTTTTCATTTCCGATCCCCGACAGCTGCAGGAGCTGCGGCGAGCCGATGGCGCCGGCGGCGAGGATCGTCTCGCTTTTCGCCTCGACGCAGAATTTTTTGCCTTCCAGGACGAACTCGACACCCGATGCCGCTCGGTCTTGCAGCGTCAATTTCGACACGTGCGCGCCGGTCACCACCTGCAGGTTCGCGCGATGCAGGACCGGCCGCAGGAACGCGTTGGTCGCGCTCCAGCGCCGGCCGCGCTTCTGGTTCATCTGGAAATAGGCGCAGCCGAAGTTGTCGCCGTTGTTGAACACTCTCACCGGCGGGATGCCGCATTCGGCCGCGGCCTCGCGCCAGGCGTCGATGATCTCCCAGCGCACGCGCGGATCCTCGACTCGCACCTCGCCGCCGGCGCCGTAGCCGTCGGTCGCCCCGCGCTCATAGTCTTCAAGGGATTTGAAAATGGGAAGCACCTCATCCCAGGACCAGCCGCGGTTGCCGAGGGCGGCCCAGTGGTCCCAGTCCGCCTTCTGCCCGCGCATGTGGATCATGGCGTTGATGGAGGAGCAGCCGCCGAGGACGCGGCCGCGCGCGTAGTGGATCGAGCGTCCGGCGAGGTGCTCGTCGGGCTCGGTCTTGTAGCACCAGTCGGTGCGCGGGTTGGCGATCGTATAGAGGTAGCCGACCGGGATGCCGATCCAGAAGTAATCGTCGCGCCCGCCGGCCTCCAGCAGGAGCACGCGCGTCTCGGGACGGCGCGACAGGCGGTTGGCGAGCAGGCAGCCCGCGCTGCCCGCGCCGACGATGACGTAGTCGAAGCTGCCGAATTGCTGCACGTGGCTCCCCGCAGGTATTGTAGCGATCGAAGAGCAGGGGCGATGGGCAAGGACCAGGAGCTGGTGGATTCGCTGGCAGCGGTAAGGGCGGCGCATTTCGACGCCGGCGGCATGGCGTGCGATTTCGCGGCGCTCGGCGCCTCTGCCGAGCGCAGGCGGCTCGCCGCCGGCCTCGCCGGGCTCGAGTCCTTCGATCCCAAGAACGTGCTGATCGCCGCGCAGACGGCGTTCTGGATCAACGTATTCAACGCCGCGGTGCTGCGCGACGCGCCCGAGCTGTCGCAGGCGGCGAGCGTGCGCGAAGTGGAGGGATTCTTCGAGCGCCCGCGCCTCAAGATCGGCGGCCTCGCCTATTCGCTCGACGACATCGAGCACGGCGTGCTGCGCGGCAACGTGGCGAAATTCGGCCGCCTGCGCCCTCCCATGAAGCGCGACGACCCGCGCCTCGCGTACATGCCGCTCGCCTTCGACGAGCGCCTGCATTTCGCCCTTTTCTCCGCGACCCGCTCCTCGCCGGCGATGCGGGTGTTCGCCGGCGGGCGCCTCGACGCCCAGTTCGAGCAGGCCACCGCGGAATATTTGCGGCGCACGGTGCGCATCGAGCGCAACGGCGCGCTGGTCGTGCTGCCGCGGCAGTTCTACTGGTACAGCAAGGACTTCGGCGGCGAGAGCGGAACCCTGGAATTCGTGCTCGCGCGGCTCGACGAGGAGCTCGTCGAGCCGGTCGACCGGCGCCGCGGCGCCGTGAAGCTGCACTACGACAAGTTCGACTGGAGCATCAGCCGCAGATGAACCGCATCGGGGTGGACCTCGGCGGCACCAAGATCGAGGCGCTGGCGCTCGACCCGTCGGGGCGGGAAGTGTTCCGCAAACGCCTTCCCACCCCGCGCGGCGACTATGGCGCCACCCTCGCCGCCGTCGCCTCGCTGGTGCGCGACGCGGGGGAGGGCAGCGTCGGCATCGGCATGCCGGGCGCCCTCTCGCGCGTGAGCGGGTTGGTGAAGAACGCCAATTCGACCTGGCTGATCGGCCGGTCGCTGCAGCAGGACCTGGAGAGGGTTATCGAAAGAAAAATTCGCCTGGAAAACGATGCCAACTGCTTCGCGCTGTCCGAGGCGGTGGACGGCGCCGGGAAGGGCGCGCGCGTGGTGTTCGGGGTGATCCTCGGCACGGGCGTAGGCGGCGGAATCGCCATCGACGGGAAAATCGTTTCTGGAATCAACGCCATTGCGGGCGAATGGGGCCACAACCCCTTGCCTTCGCCGGGCCCCGCCGACCTGCCGCTGCCCGGCTGCTATTGCGGCCGCGCGGGCTGCATCGAGACCTATCTGTCAGGTCCGGGCCTGTCGCGCGACCATGAGCAGATGACGGGGCAGCGCCTCGAGCCTCAACAAGTGGTTAATCTTCAATCTGAAAGTCTGCATCGATACGAAGAGCGCCTCGCACGTTCTCTCGCCACCGTCATCAACGTGCTCGACCCGGATGTCATCGTGCTCGGCGGCGGAATGTCCAACGCCGAGCGGCTGTACACTGAGGTGCCGCGCCTGTGGAACCGGTACGTCTTCTCCGACCACGTGGCAACCCGCTTGGAGCGCAATGCCCACGGCGACTCGAGCGGAGTGCGCGGCGCGGCATGGCTGTGGGACAAGGGGAGGGGAAAATGAAAGTCTTTGCATTCCTGGCGCTGTGGCTGTTTGCGGTGTCTGCTTACGCGGGTCCGGAGAAGATCAAGTTTCCGTCGGACTACCTGAAGGGCGTGCTCTACCAGACGCTCGACCGCCACGACGTCAAGCAATACCGCGAGCTCTATACCCAGCCCGAAGTGGTCGAGGCGGTGCGCAAGGGCCAGCCGATACCGAGCGGCACGGTGCTTACGCTGGTGCAGTGGAGCGTGCACCAGGACGAGAAGGGCAACCCGCTCAAGGGGCCCGACGGCCGCTTCCTGAAAAAAGACATCCTCGCCCATACCGTGATGGAGAAGCGCACCGGCTGGGGCGCCGACTATCCCGCCGACTGGCCGCGCAACGGCGAGTGGGAGTACGCCGTGTTCTTCGCCGATGGCTCGCCCAGTCCCAAGGGGAACGCCAACAACAAGGCCTGCTTCACCTGCCACCTGCCGCACGCCAAGCAGGACTTCGTGATCTCGCTGGCGAAGCTGAACAACACCTTCCCGGGCGCGCAGACCCTGGTGAAAGGGGTCAAGGGCGATGTCAACATCGCCTCGTTCGCCTTCCTGCCGGCGAAGATCAGCGCGATGGCGGGCAAGGCGCTCACCTTCCTCAACAGCGACGACACGCCGCACCAGATCAGCGTCACCGACGGGCCGAAGACCGCCGTGTTCCTGCGCGGCCAGCGCGCTTCGATCACCATCGACAAGCCCGGCGAGTACGGCTACATCTGCGGGCTGCATCCCTCGATGAAGGGCACTATCGAGGTGAAGTGATGCCCTTGATGACGATGCGGGCGTAGCGCTGGAAGGTCCAGTACGCCCAGCCCCAGTCGATCATCACCATCAGGCGGTTGCGGAAGTTGATGAGGAAATAGATGTGCGCGACCAGCCACACCAGCCAGGCGGGGAAGCCCGATAGCTTGACCTTGCCCATGACCGCCACCGCGGCCTTGCGGCCGATGGTCGCGAGCTGGCCGTAGTCGCGGTATTGAAAGGGTGCTCTCGGTTCTTTTCGCAGATCGAGAATCAGGTT
>DASQGB010000359.1:0-1876 GCA_035632815.1 Burkholderiales bacterium
TTGCCGACAGCCAGGCCGTCATCTGGCGCACGGCGCGCGCCCAGGGCGCGAGGTCGTCGGCCGCGAACACCGACCACTGCGTCGGGCCGAAATAAGGTTTCCAGGTGCTCGGATCGAACGCCTTGCGCGGCGCTTTCGCCAGGTGCAGCAGGTCGCCCTGGAGATTGATCCAGTAATGCTTCGCCGGGGTGGAATCGATCTCGGCCAGCCGCGCCGGGCCGGCGTGGTCGCAGTAAGCCAGCCAGGCGAGGTCGAAGCCTGATTTCCAGCCGAGCGACTGGAAGTACGCCGGCCGCGGGTTCCACTCGATGAAGTAGAAGCGGCCGTCGCTCGGGTCGAGCTTGAATTCGGTCGACAGCACGCCGCGCAGGTCGAGCGCGTCGGCGAGCCGCTGCGTCATCTCTCGCACCAGCGGCATGTCGGTCGCCTCGCCGACGGCCATGACGCCGGCGCCGGCTTGGGTCTGGCGGAGCTTGCGCGCGCTGAGCACGAAAGTGCGGCCGCCGTGCCTCGCGCGGTAGCACAGCCCGACGTGGATCTGCGCGTCGTCGCCCTCGATGAATTCCTGCACGATCACGTCCTCGGCTGCGGCGCCCACGCCGCGCAGCCGCGCCTCGAGCTCCTGCGAGGATCCCGCGATCAGCGCCTTGAAGCCGGCTTTGGCGATTCTTGCCGGCGAGGGCTTGGCGATCAGCCGCTTGCCCGTTTCCCCGCTGAGATGGCGCAGCTCGAACCAACTCTGCGGAAACCAGCTGCGCGGCACCGCGATCCCGGCCTGCGCCGCGATGCGCAGCTGGTAGGCCTTGTCGGTGAGCCGCGCGGCGCGCCCGATCGGGTCGACCACGCGGAAGCGCACGCGCAGCTCCGCGGCGTGCGCCTCCAGGGTCTTCATCATGCTGTCGTTGTCGATGAACAGCACCGGCGGCCTTTCGGCGCGGGCGCTCAGCTTGCGCAGCGCCTCGTGGAGCGAGCCCGGCTGCGCCACCTCGGTGAGCCCGCCGCAATAGCGGCTGGCCGAAGCGATCTGCGGGCTACCCTTCAGCGCCACCACGCGGACCGGCACGCCGCGCCGGCCGAGCGAGCGCACCGTCGCCAGGCCGTTGATGCCTGCGTCGCCTACGCATACCACCGCTTCGCGGAGCGCCACCCCATGAATCTAACGCGGCGCCGCGCCGGCTCCGACGGCGACCCATAGGTCGGCAGGACTAGTAAATGAGAAAAATAGGGTCTGTCCCTATTTCTTGGTGGCGCCGATCAGGGCGTCGGGGAGCCAGGTGGCGAGCTCGGGGAAGACGGTGATGAGCGCGATGCAGACCACCATCATGAAGAAGAAGGGCAGGGAAGCGAGGGCGACATAGGTGCTGTCGCGCCCGGTCATGGTCTGCAGCACGAAGATGTTGAAGCCGAGCGGCGGGGTGAGCTCGGCGATCTCGACCAGCAGGACGATGAAGATGCCGAACCACACCAGGTCGAAGCCGGCCTTCTCGACCATCGGAATCACGATCGAGGTGGTGAGCACGATCATCGACACGCCGTCCAGCGCGGTGCCGAGCAGGATGTAGATGCCGGCGAGGATGGCGATGAGGGTGTACTTGTGCGGCGCGAGGGCGCTCACCCATTCGGCGAGCGCGCGGGGGATGCCGGTGAAGGCCATGCACGAGGAGAGGAAGGCCGCGCCGGCGAGGATGAACATGATCATGCAGGAAAGGCGCGTCGCGCCCATCAGGCTCGCCCAGAAGGCGCGCCGGTCGAGACCGCCCGACCACCAGGCGATGGCGAGCGCGCCGAGCACGCCGAAGGCCGCGGCTTCGGTGGCCGTCGCCCAGCCCATCACCATCACCCAGATGATGAACACGATGAGGAGCACGCAGGGGAT